>JAICGN010000075.1 GCA_025923075.1 Chitinophagaceae bacterium | reverse complement strand
GTAGGCGGAACAACTTTAAGCCCTGAAAAAATATTCTCTGAAAAATAAAAAGCCACAATAGCAATTGCGGCTCTTGAATGCGGTGAGGGAGGGATTCGAACCCTCGGTACAACTTTAAGGTCGTACGACGGTTTAGCAAACCGTTGATTTCAGCCACTCATCCACCTCACCTTCAGAAAATGACTGAATTATACTCTTAGTTAGGAACGCCCCGATTAAAATCGAGGCGATCCTTTTCAGTCGGGAAGACAGGATTCGAACCTGCGACCCCCTGGTCCCAAACCAGGTGCGCTACCGGCCTGCGCTACTTCCCGATTCCTTAAACACGAAATAGCCTTTTAAGGGGTGGCAAAAATAAAGATTAATTCCTTTACGAAAGGCTATATTCTGCTTTTTATAGAATAAAAAATCCCCAACTTCTCAGTCAGGGCTTACTTTAATAACTTCTGATACCCAGCGGCTATTTACATTGCCGCAAGCTGCACTTTTTGCTGCAGTTCAAGTACATTCTCACGGAATACACCATCGGTATCCATCAGATCCTTTACCGTTTGGCAAGAATGAATTACAGTAGTATGGTCGCGACCCCCAAAATGCTCTCCAATCGTTTTCAAAGAATTTTTGGTAAAGGCTTTGGCAAGATACATCGTGATTTGTCTTGCCTGCACGATCTCCCTTTTTCGTGTCTTTTGTAAGAGTTTATCGTAGGGCACATCGAAATAATCGCAAACCATTTTCTGAATAGTTTCGATCGTGATTTCTTTACTGGATGATTTGACGAAGTTTCTAAGCACTTTTTTAGCAAGATCAAGATCGATCTCTCTCCTGTTCAGCGAAGATTGTGCCAGCAATGATATAAGCGCCCCTTCCAATTCTCTTACGTTATTACTAATGTTGTAAGCAATATATTTTACCACTTCTTTTGGCATCTCTAATCCATCATGCTTCATTTTCCTCTCCAATATCTCGATCCTTGTTTCATAATCAGGCACCTGCAAGTCGGCGCTGAGACCCCAGCGGAATCGACTGAGCAATCTTTCCTGAACGCCTTCTAAATCTTTAGGCGGTTTATCACTGGTTAATACCAGCTGTTTACCGGATTGATGCAAATGGTTAAAAATTGCAAACAACGCATCCTGGCTTTTTTCTGCCTTTGCAAAAAACTGCACATCATCCACAATCAGCACATCTATCAGCTGATAAAAATGAATAAAATCGTTAATCGCATTGTTACGGCTATGATCCATAAACTGGTTGATGAATTTTTCCGAGCTGACGTACAACACGACCCGGTTTGGATGTGTTCTTTTTACCTCATTGCCGATTGCTTGTGCAAGATGCGTTTTGCCAAGACCAACGCCCCCGTACAAAACAAGAGGATTAAAAGAATTGGCGCCGGGTTTTTCTGCAACTGTCTTACCCGCGCGACGGGCTACACGATTGCAGTCACCTTCGATAAATGAATCAAAAAGATAAACAGGGTTCAGCTGCGGATCAATTTGCATTTTCTTCAATCCTGGAATTACAAATGGGTTCTTTACAGGATTGTTTATGATGAGGGGGAAATCCATTTCGTTATTCGGATACATTTTATAACCCTGCCCGGGAATATCCATCATCAAAGGCTCTTTATTCTTACTACCGCTGTCCACCATGATGCGATATTCGAGACGGGCTTCTTTACCTAACTCTCTTTTCAATGTCTTCGCCAATAAATTTACATAATGTTCTTCGAGATATTCGAAAAAAAATTGGCTTGGAACCTGGATAACAAGAATATTATTTTTTATCGAGATCGGTTTGATGGGCTCAAACCAGGTTTTGAAGTGCTGCCATTCAACAATGTCTTTGATGATCTTTAAACAATTGGTCCAAACTTTTTCAGCATTCTTCTCCATCAGTTAGTAAGCAATTTATATCGAGTTAAGAATCTTCGTTATACTCCACTATCTATTCATAGGACGTCAAAAAAAATTTTCACAGGAGGACGAATATCTAAAAATCTTTTCTAATAAAAAATTTTTATTCCTTTGTTTTTTTTGTAACCGAAATTGAACTTGACTGGAATAATTTTTTCTTTGAAAATTTTGAGAAATCAAAGTCCAGCCTCCCAAGATTTATTCCTCCCCAACCTACCTGGTTTACTATTACATCACTTCCTTTTCTATTCTTATACGTTATTGGTGCCGACAAAAATGTATGCGTATGGCCACCTATGATAAGATCAATATTTTCAGTTTCACTTGCCAATCGCTTATCACTTACTCTATTATCAGAATACATGTTACCGAGATGAGACAGGCAAATTACAAAATCGCAATCTTTTTCTTTTTTTAATTTATAAGCCATTTCATTTGCCTTTAGTACAGGATCCAGATATTTCGTACCTGCAGAAAGATTTGCAGAGACTAAACCAGCCATTTCTATACCGACACCAAAAACACCAACTTTTATCTTTCCTTTTTTAAAAGTTTTGTACGGTTGATATTTATATTCCATTGCGGTACCGTTAAAATCGTAATTAGCAACCAGCATTGGAAAATTTGCGTGATTCGTCAATTGGGTTGCGAGATTTTCAAGTCCTGCATCAAAATCGTGATTACCAATTGTTGTGGCATCGTATCGCATCGAACTCATTGCTTTTATCTCAGGTTCTCCTTTATAAAAATTAAAATAAGCGGTACCCTGAAATATGTCCCCGGCGTCCAATAATAATACGTGTTCTTCCTCCGTTCGTATTTTTTCGATTATTTCCGCTCTTGCTGCTACGCCTCCCAATCCCTGGTTGCTCCCGCCATCCATCGGAAAAGGATCAATGCGGCTGTGTACATCATTTGTGTGTAAAACTGTTAAGCGATACGCTTGTTGATCGGTAACTAATTCACTTAATAATGATTTGCCTGCCAGGAAAGCCCCGGCCGTCATAACATTATTGTATAGAAATGCTTTTCTAGTTAACATAACTGATCCGGTCTGGATGATTAACCATTATTTTTTTACCGATGCTATGATTTAGCTTAATATAATCAAGAATGGCGTCACGAAGCAAATAACCATTTGTATTACGATGAAGGCCCTTGAGCAAATTTGAGTTGCTTGCAACATAATCCGAATGGGCAATAATATAATCAGCATTTAAGTCAAGTGGTTTACCACCGACCATTACTTGTTGAGCTATTTTATTTACTATTTGCATCGTCATGCCTGATTCTATTATACCGTCGTTCACTGCAAGGGTATCAAGGTATTCTTTTAATAAGCTTCCTTTTACCTTTAATAATACCATCAGATTATCAAAAGGCATTAACTCATAAACTTTGCCTTGTGTAACCGCGCCAACGGGCAGATCTGGTAAGCGAATGCCTCCACTATTCATAAAAGCCGCATCGACTTTCGCATCCACTTTCCGCCTTGCCATTTCTAAGAAAGCGTCCGTCATGAAAAAGCCTAACGTGTTCTGTTGTCTTTTTTTTTCAAGTTGTGACTCATTGTAACCAACTACCACATTCATCAACTTATTTATACTATCTGAATATGGTTTTATGATCGGTGTCAACAACTTACTTTCAACAAAACTTTGCTGAATTCGGTAGTTGCTGTAGTGAAGGTTCTCAGCTTTATAAGAAGTGTTGCATGATAGTGCAAAAAAAATGGCGATTAATGATGGGTAAAAAGCAGACTTTGTCATAACAATGGGGGCCACTCAAGTTAGATACTTTTATCTTTAATAATGGATAAAAAGGAAAAATATTTTTTAAAATAAAGTGTTGCCTTTTTCTTATAAATGAAAAAAACTTTCTTGATGGGATTCGGATTTATACTTACTTTAGGGCACCCAATTTTAAGACTGCTATGAGAAAATTTGTGTCCTTACTGACTTCAGTATCTATTCTCTCATTATCCGTATCAAGTCAAACAACCTCCAAACAAAAACTGTCTGTTGGCATCAAAAGTGGCGTAAATGTTTCCCGATTAAAATTTAACGAAAAGAACCCGGATGGCTTTACTTCTGATCCTCGTACCGGTTTTGTTGCCGGTGCGTTTGTAACCTACCCAGTGGCTAAATCACCTTTTTCGATTCAAGCCGAATTTCTTTACTCTTCTATGGGAGGTGATTTAACAAATGCCTTAAATGAAAGCCAGAATTTCCGTTTCAACTATTTTTCAATTCCAGGTTTAATAAAATATCAATTCTCGAAAAAACTTGCAGCATTTGCGGGCGCACAGGTAGATGTCATGCTTTATGCTAAGGAAAATAATAAGTTCGGCGAATTTAATATTACACAATCGGTTGAAGAGTTTGATTTTTATGCCACATTGGGATTGGAATGGTGGCTGCGTAAAGACATTGTATTGAATGGCCGTTATATGCATGGTTTCTGGGAGGTGCATACGATTCCCCCTGGAGTTTCAATGAGCAATCGTGGTGTCCAAATCACTCTCGGGTTGAGATTCCGTAAAGCCAAGCCATGGCCGGAAGAAAAAACTGTGATTATTGCTCCTCCCGTTGATAAAGACAGTGACGGTGATGGAATATTTGATAGCAGGGATAAATGTCCAACAGTGCCAGGTGTTGCGAAATACGAGGGTTGTCCTATACCTGATACGGATAAGGATGGAATACTTGATGATAAGGATAAATGCCCCGAATTGGCTGGTTATCCGGAACTGGATGGGTGTCCTTATCCTGATCGTGATAAGGACGGTGTGACAGATAACAAAGACCGTTGTCCTGATGAGCCAGGATCAACTAAGAATGACGGTTGCCCGCTCACAGATCGAGATGGAGATGGCGTTCCTGACGATATTGACCGTTGTCCCGATACTCCGGGTCCTGCAGCAAACTATGGTTGTCCTGAGGATGTCAAAACCAAACTTACATATATCGCGAAAAACATTTACTTCAATACAAATAAGGCAACACTGCGGAATATATCTTATGAACCATTGAATCAACTTGTAGATATCCTGAATAAATATCCTAATGCAAAACTTACAATAGAAGGTCATACGGATAATACAGGTACAACTTCTTATAATATACAGTTGAGTGAGAGCAGGGCTAAAACTGTATTGTCCTACCTCACGAGTAAGGGAATTGCAGCTAATCGTTTAACCGCGGTTGGATATGGTGAAGAAAAACCTGTAGCGACAAACCAAACAGCTGAAGGACGAACGCTTAACAGACGGGTTGAGTTGAAACTTACGGAATAGTCAGTAAAAAATAACAGGTAACTGCCCGGAAAACCCGGCAGGTTTTTATGAATAAAAATTCAATATTTGCAACACGATCCAGCTCCGGTATAAATAACCGGCCTGTAATTCATGAAGAAGCACTTCACTTTAAAACTTAAGCCCTCAGAAGCGGCAAATGATAATTACCTGAAAAAAATTGTCGCAGCCCAGACTGGTTATATTCCATCAGAAATCACCGGTTATACGATATTAAAAAAATCAATCGATGCGCGCAGTAAACAAGTCTATGTCAATCTTTCCATAGAAGCATTTATCAGGGAGCCTTATTTGCAAAGAGAGAAAAGGAATATTCAGTTTAGAGACGTTCTTAATTCAAATAAGCAAGTAATAATAATTGGTGCGGGGCCGGCCGGTTTGTTTGCTGCCCTGCAATTAATGGAAAAAGGGATCAGGCCGATAATTCTTGAACGTGGCAAAGATGTTAAATCAAGAAGAAGAGACCTCGCTGTCTTGAATAAAGAAGGAATTATTAATCCGGAAAGTAATTATTGTTTCGGTGAAGGTGGCGCCGGCACCTACAGCGATGGCAAATTATATACCCGGAGCACAAAACGTGGAAACATAGATCGAATTTTAAATTTATTGGTGCAATTTGGAGCTAATGAAAACATTCTTTATGAGGCACATCCGCATATCGGCACAAATAAGCTTCCCCAAATAATAACGGCCTTCCGAACACAAATCGAAGCCCTTGGCGGCGAATTCAGGTTTGAAAAGAAAGTAACCGACTTCAAAATTGAAAATGGCATTATTACAAAAGTTATTACTGGTGACGGTGATATAGTAGAAGCAAATTCGGTGATTCTTGCCACGGGTCATTCTGCAAGAGATATTTTTTCAATGCTTAGTGAAAAAAAGATTTCCATTGAATTCAAACCCTTTGCTTTAGGAGTTAGAGTTGAGCATCCCCAGTCCTTGATTGATTCTGTGCAATACCATTGTTTAATAAGAGATGAATTTCTTCCACCTTCATCTTATAGCCTGGTACAGCAAGTAGATGGCAAAGGTGTCTTTTCGTTTTGTATGTGCCCTGGTGGCATTATTGCCCCTGCTGCCACCAATCCTGACGAACTTGTTGTGAATGGATGGTCTCCGTCAAAACGTAACAACCCATTTGCCAATAGCGGGATAGTCGTAGCCGTCGAAGAAAAAGATACTTTATATCACCGTAATTATGGGCAGCTATCGGGCATGTATTTTCAACAGGATGTGGAGCAAAAGGCGTTCAAAGCCGGTGGAGGAAAATTCGTTGCGCCTGCCCAAAGGCTTGCTGATTTTTGCGAAAATCGTCTCAGTTCTTCGCTTCCCGCCTGCTCATATTTACCCGGGATAAATTCTGCTTCGCTAAGCAATGTTTTACCACCTTTCATCAATGAGCGCCTGCGTACTGCTTTTATAGAATTTGGTAAGAAAATGCGGGGCTATTATACAAATGACGCGGTGGTTGTCGCGACTGAGTCGAGAACCTCTTCGCCGGTCCGTATTCCCAGGAATGGCGAAACGCTTCACCACCCTCAGGTAAAAAATCTATTCCCTTGTGGCGAAGGAGCCGGTTACGCCGGCGGTATCGTAAGCGCAGCTATGGATGGAGAAAAAGTAGCGTTGGCTATTGCCAACTACGAGCTGGCTGGGAATTTTTAAGAAATACTTACCCGGCAGTCATTTATTTTACAATATAGTTGCCGGTCATGCCTAATTTTGGCAACCGAAATTTTTCGATATGCCATTACTGGAAGTTCAAAACCTGAAAAAATATTTTGCGACACAAAAGGCTGTTGATGACATCAGTTTTACTGTCAACCGAGGAAATATTTTTGGTTTACTAGGTCCGAATGGTGCAGGCAAGACAACACTCATTCGAATGATCACGGGAATTTTTTATCCTGATGAAGGTCAAATTACTTTCGATGGAAGAAAATTTGATCCGGTAAATGATGTTGTTCATATCGGTTACATGCCCGAAGAACGGGGGCTTTATAAAAAAATGAAAATCGGTGAACAAGCCACCTACCTTGCGCAACTGAAAGGACTTAGTAAAAAGGATGCGATTGCTAAAATAAAAGAATGGTTCATAAAATTTGAAATGCAAAGCTGGTGGACAAAAAAAGTTGAAGATCTTTCAAAAGGAATGAGTCAGAAATTACAGTTTGTTACAACTGTTTTGCATGAACCAAAACTTATTATACTTGATGAACCATTCAGCGGGTTGGATCCTGTAAACAGCAACCTGATTAAAGACGAGATCTATAAGCTGTCGCAAAAAGGATCTACCATTATTTTCAGCACGCACAGGATGGAACAGGTGGAGGAAATCTGCGATCATATCATTCTTGTAAATAAAGGGCAGAAAATCCTCGATGGAACCGTGAAAGGAGTAAAAAATCAATTCAAGGAAAATCTTTTTAGCATTGGATTTGAACACATTCCTGCGAACCTTAATGGCAATCCTCCATTCGAGATGGTCGGCACAAAAGAGAATGCTTTTATCGTAAAAATCACTGACGGGCATAAGCCAAATGATGTTCTGAATTATTTTCTTCAACAGCAATCCGGCATTATTTCATTCAACGAAATCCTTCCTTCGCTGAATGATATTTTTATCAAACTTGTTGAAGGCACACCATTAACAAGGCAATTCCAGGCAATCACTGCTTAATTTTATCTTATGAATAAGATCTGGCTGGTAATACAAAGAGAATACCTGACAAGAGTTAGAAATAAAACATTCCTTCTTTCAACTTTTTTGTTTCCGATCATCATCGTAGCATTTATTATAGGATCTACATTGCTCGCCATCAAATCAAGAAACAAAGTAAAAATTGCAGTGCTCAATGACCCGGGCTTTTTACAGAAGAATCTTGAAAGCGATTCATCATCCGTGATTTTTGAATATCCACCGGATGTTAATTCCTCTAATTATGAATCTAAGGGTTATGTGGGGATCTTAAAAGTAAATAACGATACTGCCACAGAAAAGTACGTAATAGAATCAAAAAAATCGTTGAGCATCGAAACGATGGGGTATGTGGAGCGACAAATGAAAAAGGCCATTGAATATAAAATGCTTCAACAAAAGAACATTGAACGAAAAACACTTGATTCCATCAGCGAAGCAAGTGAAAAGGCCGCCCGAATAACCAATCAACTTGATACAGGCAAGCAAGCAAATAATAAGCTTCCGTATATAATTGGGTTTGGTTGCGGTATAATTATATATATTACCATGTTTGTTTTTGGAGCAATGGTGATGCGCGGTGTGATGGAAGAAAAAACAAGCCGTATTGCCGAAGTTATTGTTTCTTCAGTTAAGCCCTTTCAGCTAATGATGGGGAAAATATTAGGTATTGCCGCTGTTGGATTGACGCAATTGCTGCTTTGGATCGTTTTCCTTATGATCCTGGTAAATATAATCCCTCTTTTTGTTTCTGCTGAAACAATGGAACAATTTCAGCAGGTGCAGGAGGCGCAACAGCAATTACCGGGTGGATCAAACAATACGGTGGCCCTTGAAATGCTGAAAGCGACAGACACATTGGTAAAGGAAGTAAACTGGCCGCTAATCATAATCTGTTTCCTCTTCTATTTCCTTGGTGGTTATTTATTTTATGCTTCTTTGTTTGCAGCTGTCGGCAGCGCTGTGAATGAAGACCCGCAAGAAGCGCAAGCCCTGATGCTACCGATTATGATGCCGATTGTGTTTGGATTTATTATTTTAAGCACGTCCATTGAAAATCCTGACAGTCCTATGGCATTTTGGGGCAGCATGATCCCATTTACATCTCCCATAGTTATGATGGGACGCGTAGCGAAAGGTGTACCTGAGGTAGTGCCCTGGTGGCAGCTATTTCTTTCCATGGGATCACTTATAATCGGGTTCATTTTTACGACCTGGCTTGCCGGGAAGATATACCGAACCGGAATTCTTCTTTATGGCAAAAAGGCGACTTGGAAAGAAATGATCAAATGGGTTCGCCGTTCCTGAGCAACTAATCTTTTCCATTTTTTGTTAAAATTTTACTTTTTGATCAACGGGATTTCCTAAATACGAAATCAGTCGTATATTTGGTCCGGTATAGTCTTTAAACAAAATCATTCTAAACTAAGTTTTATGACCAACTTGAGAAATTTCCGGATAACCCTTGCTGTAGCAGCAGTGGCTATCACTTCTGTATTTGTCCTTAGTTCCTGGGATTTTAAAAACGGTTATGGCGCATGGACTGACAATGGTTATGATGGTGTTGACACCGTTCCGAAAAAAGAAAAAAAGATACGGGACCTGGATGATGTGATCGATGAGCTAAACGCAGTTGACTTTAAAATGGATATGGAAAAGATCCAAAGAGAGCTAAAAGAATCCATGAAAAATTTTGACGCGCAAAAAATTCAGCTTGACATAGAAAAAGCAATGCGTGATGTTGACTTTGAAAAGATCAAAAAAGAGTTTGATCAATCGATGGGCAAGGTTGATTTTACAAACATCGAAAAAGAAATAGCTAAGGCTATGAAAGAATTTGATGCGGTGAAAATTCAAAAGGAATTACAGGAGTCAATGTCAAAAATTGAATTTGAGAGCATACAAAAAGAAATGGCAAATGCTATGAAAGAATTTGACGCCGCAAAGCTTCAGAAAGAGCTCAATGAATCCATGTCAAAAATAGAATGGGATAAAATGAAAGTTGAGTTCGACAAGGTGAAAGAAATTGATATGAAAAAGCTGCAGCTTGATATGGAGAAAATGCAGACTGAACTAAGCAAAATCGGGCCTGAAATTGAAAGGTCAATGGAGACAGCCAAAGTGGAAATTGAAAGAGCGAAGGTAGAGATGAAAGAATTTAAAGATTTTGTCGATGGTCTTGAAAAAGACGGTTTAATAAATAAAAAGGAAGAATATTCGATCGAACATGATAATGGTGAATTAATCATTAATGGCAAAAAAGCCAGTGATGCAACCTATAAAAAGTACAAATCCTTTCTGGAAAAACGGAAGAAATTCACTATCAAAAAATCAGCTGATGATTTTAATATTGATATAGATTAGTATAGCCATGCAAAGCCAATCCCGATCACATCGGGACCGTGAAGAATAACCGTAGCTTTATGCTACGGTTTTTTTATGAACATGTACTTCATTGCTTTAGTAGCCCCGGAGAAAATTAACCTCCCTGTATTGAAATGGAAGAATTTTTTTAAAGAGCATTATGGATGCATCGCCGCGCTAAAATCCCCGGCGCATATTACACTCATCCCTCCATTTTGGATGAAGGAAGAACTCGAAGCCGATCTTATAAATTCCATAAATGAATTTAGCTCAACTAAAAATAAATTTGAGATCGTAGTTAAAGATTTCGCGGCTTTTATGCCAAGTGTAATTTATGTTGATGTTGTTAAAAATGAAATCCTGAATAAGCTTTATGAGTCACTAGCCGATTTTATTCATACAGAGAACAAATACCCGGTAAAAAAAGATGACCGACCCTTTCATCCGCATGTCACGCTGGCTACAAGAGACCTGTATAAGAAAGCATTTTACGAAGCAATGGACATCTTTTCAACCAAAAAATATGAGGCATCCTGGTTAGTGACCGGGATTTCTTTGCTCAGGCATAACAAAAAAAATTGGGATGTAATATTTACATCCCAACTCGAAGATTAGCTATTCCCTCTATTTCGTATCGAAAAATTGAAATGGCGATGGCATCAGATCAAACCCGTCAGCTTCGATCATCTCAATGCGCATTTGGAAAGTTTCATCTGTTTTTACAGATACTTTTTCACGGATCACTTTCCTGTATCCTTCTTTCTCGAATACAAGTTTATAGATGCCGGTTTTTAATTCATCGAATTCAAAACGGCCAAACTCATCAGTGATCACGAATTTTTCTTTTTTGTTAGCTGAATAAGCGGTAACAGTCACCTCTCGCAGTGCCTTCTTAGAATCACCATCATAAATGTTACCAGCAACTTCGTTTATACTTTTTCCCGGATTACCAGGTTCGATATCAGCTGCTCTTGATTGCAAACAACCGATCGTGCAAATTGCAATAAGCAGAAGGATTTTCTGTTTCATTGGACAAAGCGGTTATACAGGTTTTCGTTGCGCATGGCCTACACACAGCCAAATTTAAGTCATTTTAATTGGATTTGCCAAAGCTTCTTTAAAGTCATTCCACACTTCATCTACAATTCTTGCCGCTGGTAATATATTTCTAACGTTTGCACCCACCTGACCTATCTCTAATTCACCTTCTTCAAGCTGCCCCTCAAACATTCCTTTTTTGGCTCTTGCCCGCCCTAACAGCTCCTTTAACTCCTCAACACTGGCCCCCCTGTTTTCTGCTTCCTGAACCGATTTATAGAAATTATTCTTGATCAGCCTTACAGGGGTTAATTGTTTTAACGTCAGAATCGTATCACCTTCATTACTGTTTATCACAGCATTCTTAAAATTAATGTGAGAAGAAGCTTCCTCGCTCGCCACAAAGCGGCTTCCCATTTGCACGCCTTCAGCGCCCATTACCATCGCTGCCAGCATTTGTCTGCCAGTCGCAATTCCACCTGCGGCAATTACGGGAATTTTTACTGCAGTCACCACGGCCGGAATTAACACCATCGTTGTTGTTTCTTCCCTTCCATTGTGTCCTCCTGCTTCAAATCCTTCTGCAACTACCGCATCACAGCCTGCCTCCTCTGATTTTTTTGCAAACTTTGAAGAGCTGATGACGTGTACAACAGTTATCCCGTTTTCTTTCAGAACGGATGTCCATGTTTTCGGGTTGCCAGCACTCGTAAAAACGATTTTCACTCCTTCATCAATTACGATCTGGATGTGCTTATCAATGTCGGGATAAAGCAGCGGCACATTTACGCCAAATGGCTTTGAAGTTGCAGTCTTGCATTTTTGAATGTGCTCTCGTAAAACGTCAGGATACATGCTACCGCTTCCGATCAATCCTAAACCACCAGCATTACTAACTGCACTTGCTAAACGCCATCCACTTGCCCAGATCATTCCCGCCTGGATGATAGGATAATCAATTCCAAATAGATCTGTTATCCGGTTTGAAAACCCCAAAACCCCTGTCCCCCTGAAGGGAGAACTTAGATCCATCATATCAATTTTTATTTGGAGATAAAATTATCTGAAATAACAAGGAAATTACGACTTGACCTTAAATCAGTATGAATAACTTTTCATTTAATTCCCTTTGGGGGATGGAGTTCATTAGCCAAGATCCATATCCGTATTGTCACCAATATTCAGGGTTCTTGTTTCCCCGCGGATACCGGTATCACTACCAATAAGTGAATAATCCAATACAATATCAAAAAGATTCGAGTAAGAACCGATAATAGACTGTTTGATGATGGAGTAATTGATCTTTGTGCTTTCTCCAATAGAAACATTGGGCCCGATTATGGAATTTTTGATATCGCAGCCCGGGCCAATACTTACCGGGTGAATGATAACCGTATTCTCAAAATGGTGCTTGTCATCAACATTACTTCCAAATTTTTTTAGCAGCGTCGCATTCGATTCAAGGAGCGTATCTTTTTTTCCACAGTCAAACCAATTGTCAACTTTAAAGCTTTTGAACTTTGCGCCCTGTTTGATCATACAATCCAGGGCATCGGTGAGGCTATACTCCCCGTGACTGCGCAGCCCCTGTTTGATATTTGACTCAAGGCACTGAAACATCTGCTCACTTTCCTTTATCTTATACAATCCTACCAATGCCATATTACTCTTTGGGATCTGTGGTTTTTCAATTACATGATGAATAAAGCCATTTTCATCAATTTCAGCAACACCAAAATCACGGGGGTCATCCACTTTACGAACCCCCAGCATTGAATGCGGACTGTCAATCACCGTTTTTACATCGTATTCGCAAATTGTGTCACCCAGCATGACGAATACCTCATCATTCTTGACAATGCTTTTTGCCATTCTCACGGCGTGCCCTAACCCCAACCTTTCTGTCTGGTGGACAAAATGCACTCTTAGCTCAGGATGTTTTTGCTGGACATAATCCCTGATCTTATCACCAAGATAACCGACAATAAAAATAACCTCATTAATGCCGGCTTCCTTGATCTGGTCAATGATAATGCTAAGCACCGTTTTTCCCGCAAGTGGAATTAGCGCCTTTGGTTGAGTGTAAGTATGTGGACGCAACTTGGTGCCTGCGCCCGCTACCGGAATTATTGCCTTCATGTTGGTTTTAAAAGCCTGTGAAAATAGTGAATTATTAATAAACAAAACTTTACGATGTCAAAGCCGCCTCACCTAATTTTGTGTGACAATAATTGTGTTGCCAACTGCAGTATTACGATTATACTTTGCTTGCGTCGCACACTTGTACATCCGGTAATTCTATTCATCAAATAAATAATTTCTTTCAGCATGGTAGAAATCGAAACACGAAAAGATACCCAGGTATTTGATCTTCTTCACAAAGAACTCGAACGTCAGCGCCAGGGCATTGAACTGATCGCATCAGAAAATTTTACATCGCTGCAGGTATTGCAGGCAATGGGAACCTGTCCAACAAACAAATATGCTGAAGGTTACCCGGGAAAACGATATTATGGCGGTTGTGAAGTTGTTGATGAAATAGAAACATTAGCAATTGAACGTCTTAAAAAAGTTTTTAATTGCACCTGGGCAAATGTGCAGCCTCATAGCGGCGCCTCTGCAAATGGAGCAGTTTTCCTGGCGGTAATGAAACCGGGTGAAAAATTCCTGGGGCTTGATCTAAGTATGGGAGGACATCTTACACATGGAAGCCCTGCCAACTTCAGCGGTAAAACGTATCAAGCGGTTCATTACGGAGTTACCAAAAATGGATACGTGGACTATGAACAACTTGAATCAAAGGCAAGGGCTGAAAAACCAAAAATGATCATCTGTGGTGCATCCGCTTATAGTCGTGAGTGGGATTATGAACGGATTCGGGCAATTGGCGATGAAATTGGCGCTATTGTCTTTGCGGATATTGCACATCCGGCGGGATTAATCGCCTCCGGCTTATTGAATGATCCCTTCGATCATTGTCATATAGTAAGTTCAACTACACATAAAACACTGCGTGGACCAAGAGGCGGTATCATTATGCTCCGTCATGATTTTGAAAATCCATGGGGTATAAAAGATCCGAAAGGAAATTTAAGAACCATGAGCCAGTTGCTTGATCTGGCTGTATTCCCGGGCCTACAAGGCGGTCCCCTGGAACATGTAATTGCAGCAAAAGCCGTTTCATTTGGTGAAATACTTGCTGAAGATTTCAGGGCTTATAGTAAGCAGATCATCAGCAATGCCCAGGCAATGGCAAGATCGTTCGTGAATCGTGGTTATAATCTTATCAGCGACGGCACCGATAATCATTTAATGCTGATCGATCTTCGGAACAAAAACCTCACCGGGAAAAAAGCACAGGAAACTCTAGACAAAGCACACATCACTCTTAATAAGAACGCTGTCCCCTTTGATGATAAATCGCCATTTGTAACTTCCGGTATCCGTATTGGCGTACCCGCCGTTACTACCAGAGGAATGAAAGAAGATCACATGGAAACAGTGGTTGAGATGATCGACAAGATTTTGATGAATGCTGATGATGAAAATACGATTATATCGGTAAGGGCAGATGTAAAAGAATTCATGAAACAGTTTCCATTGTATCCTGAATTGGGGCCCCTTATATAGTTCTGTTTTCTTATCATTAAAACAAATTGCGTGAAAACAATATGCTGAATCTGTAAGATTGAATAATAATTTTAAGCCGGCCTGATAAACCAGCTTGCCTTATTTTTGAAAAAAGTTTTATCATGATCCAGCGTATTCAAACTATCTGGCTTTTCCTTTCAGCACTTTGTGCGGCATTCACATATAAATTTCCCTTTTATAGCGGTAATATCATTGGCAAGGATAATATCCAGCGTTACGAAAAACTTGTTGCGTCCTCCAATTTTCTGCTCCTGATATCAACTGCTCTTCTAATTGGAGGTGCGATCGCTATTATATTTCTTTACAAAAACAGGAAACAACAGGTCTGGCTCACCCTGGGAGCTGCGGGACTATCCATCATAAATATTATTATTTATTTCAGCGAATTAAAGAAATTTATAAGTGGTAATATGTCTTTGACCGCTGTATTTGCATTTGCAATTCCCATTTTTCTTTTGTTAGCCTCAAACGGAATCTGGAAGGATGAAAAATTGGTGAAGAGCCTTGACCGGCTTAGATAGCTATCTTCCTAACTCAAACTCATATGCTGTAACCGGTTTGCTTCCCGGAACACTTTTTTCTGAGATCCTATTTGTAATCAAATAATTTTCCCTTTTATAAACAAAGTCGTTGGCTGATCGTTTAAATAACTCATACCCATTTGCGTTCAATTGCTTTTTCATTTCTTCCTGATCGTTTTTATTATATGTTCTGTATAAGATGAACCGTGAAGTATCGGGGCCATCAAATACGTCCATGAGACTCAGTGACCGTAGTAATTGTTTAACGCTGTCAACCTTCTCATAAGAGGTATAATAATAATTGTGATAGCCTTTACCGGTTTCTCTATCGGCCAATTTAAACTTAGCTTCTTTCAATAATGAGTCCGCTGCAGTAAAAGAGGAATACAATATGGTTTCAAGCGCAGTGATACCCAACTTTTGTCCAAACGAGGATTCCAAACAAAAACACAACACTATAGAAAAAAGTATTTTCATACACCGGCAAACTAACTGAATTGTCCTGTAATGACTGTATAGCTTTTGTTAAACTGCCCTACTACTACCTAATAAAATGGATATGTTCCTGATATTAGCCTGGTAATCGCTAAATCATAAATACTGAAATTAATATCTCAAAGGAACTGTGCAGTGATGCTTTGTTTGTTTTTCTTTATTTCCAAAGGTTTACCGGCAAATACAACATTACCGCCTTCATCACCCGCCTCGGGACCAAGATCTATGATCCAATCAGCACTCCGAACGACATCAAGGTTATGCTCGATCACAATGATCGAGTGTCCTTGTTCTATCAATGCATTGAAAGAAGTGAGTAGCTTTTTTATATCATGGAAGTGAAGACCGGTTGTCGGCTCATCAAAAATGAAAAGGATCTTATTGCCATTTGCACCTTTTCCTTTTCCAAGAAATGAAGCCAGCTTGACGCGTTGCGCTTCACCGCCCGATAATGTATCGGATGACTGCCCCAATTTGACATAACCCAAACCCACATTACTCAATGGCTGTATGGCACGGACAATTGACGATTCCGCAATAAAAAAGTCAATGGCTTCATCCACACTCATATCAAGCACATCAAAAATGCTTTTGTCCTTATATCTTACTTCCAGCACTTCCTCCTTAAATCTTTTGCCGCCGCATGATTCGCAGATCAAATGCACATCGGCAAGAAACTGCATTTCAACGACTTGCTCTCCTTCTCCTTTACAAGTATCACAACGACCGCCATCCACATTAAATGAAAAATGTTTTGGCTCGAAGCCACGCATTTTGCTCAATGGTTGTTTAGAATACAGATCCCTGATTTCATCATACGCTTTTATATAAGTAACCGGATTACTTCGACTGCTTTTCCCAATTGGGTTTTGATCTACCAATTCAATTTGTGAAATTGATTCAATATCGCCTGTAATCGCTTTATGCAATCCAACCTTATCTGCAAACTCGCCTTTTATTTTTTGCAGGGCAGGATAAAGAATTTGTTTTACCAAAGTTGTTTTACCACTGCCACTTACCCCGCTCACCACGCAAAGCACATTCAAAGGAAATTCAACGGTGATATTTTTAAGATTATTTTGCTTGCCTCCTTCAACTCTGATTGAGCGATTCCATTTTCGTATGGTTTTAGGCGGCTCAATCTTTAATTCCCCTTTTAAGTATTTTCCGGTAAGACTCTGATAATTTGAAATGATCTCTTCATAATTCCCTGCTGCTACGATTTCGCCACCAAGATGTGAAGCGAGCGGCCCCATATCAATGATATGGTCCGCTTCACGCATCATCATTTCGTCATGCTCAACTACTATGACCGTATTTCCAAGATCACGAAGCTCTTTTAATACACGGATCAAATTTTCCGTATCTCTTGAATGCAAACCGATAGAAGGCTCATCAAGGATATAAAGCGAATTGGTTAGATTGCTTCCAAGATTTCTTGTCAGTTGTATTCGCTGGCTTTCGCCGCCACTTAATGAATTAGCTAAGCGACTTAAAGTAAGGTACCCCAAGCCAACATTCAATAAAGTAGTTAACCGATTATTTATTTCTATCAACACCCGTTTAGACACCTGCTTTTCATAGTCAGAAAGTTTGGGTTCCAACCCCTGAAACCATTGCTGTAAGTCTTTTACTGGCAATTCATTGAGTTCCCCAATATGCTTATCCCCAACTTTTACAAACAATGCCTCTTTCCGAAGCCGGTATCCTTTGCAATCCGGGCATGTTGTTCTGCCGCGGTACCGGCTTAACAAAACCCGGTACTGAACTTTATACAACTGAGATTCTACGTCTTTAAAAAAATCGTTTATGCCGATCCCGTTTATCCCTTCCCATAAAAGTTTATAATGTTTGTCAGCCAGGTCACCAATAGCTTTATGAACAGGAAAACCGGCCCCTGCCGAGACTTTAATAAATTGTTTTCGCCACCAATCAAGTTTTTCTCCACGCCAGGCGGCAACAGCTCCATCGTACACACTCAGCCTTCTGTCGGGAATAACCAGATCGGCATCGATTCCAAGCACCTGGCTAAAACCTTCACAGGTTGGACAAGCGCCGTACGGGTTATTAAATGAAAAAAGATTTGGTGACGGTTCTTCAAACTGCATTCCATCCAACTCAAACCGATTGTTGAAATGAAGTAATGAGTTCTTAGACTTTAGTGCAGAGTTCGGAACCGGAGTCCGACTATTGATTCCCGACTCCTGACTCCCGACTTCTCTTTGCACTTCAACGTACACATCGCCTTCTCCTTCATAAAAAGCAGTACCGATAGAATCAGATAAACGATGGATATCATCTTCGTCAAATTCTTTTACAACGATCCTATCAACCAAAACAAAAATCTTCGACTTTGTTTTTGCAATTTCCGATTTACCTTCAAGGAGTTCCTCGATCCTTATTATTTCTCCACCAACGTATATCCGCGAAAAACCTTTTTGTACCAGAATGTTCAATTCCTCTTTCAGCTCGCGGTTCTTATGTTGCTTAAGCGCAATTAGAATATAAACCTTATCGGCTTCATCAAGTTCCTTAATTGCTTCCAGCACGTCTTTTACGTCATCCTTTTTTACCTGGTTGCCGGATACAGGTGAAAAAGTTTTACCAATCCTTGCATATAACAGTCGCAGGTAATCATAAAGCTCGGTCATGCTCCCCACTGTACTTCTGGGAGTTCGTGTTACAACTTTCTGTTCGATGGCGATCGCCGGACACAACCCTTTTATATAATCCACATCGGGCTTATTCATCCTGTTAAGAAACTGCCTGGCATAGGCACTAAGGCTTTCCGCATAACGGCGTTGACCTTCTGCATATAATGTATCAATGGTTAAAGAGGATTTCCCAGAACCGGACACCCCGGTAACAACAATAAGCTTGTTTCTGGGGATCTCAACATCAACATTTTTCAGGTTATGCACCCTGGCACCGCGAATAAAAATAACATCAGTGCCGGGTACTTTCACCCTATTTGTATCGGAGTTTTTCGATTTTGTGGTTTGCATCAGGGGGCACAAATTTACGCTGAGTCATTAGAAATCAAGACAATCATTAACATTTCATTTAAAAAAAAGATTCGATATTCAATTCCTGGTAGTTGCCGAATGTAGATTTTCACTTAATTTTATTGTCCGATCAAACAATAACGGCAACCAAAAAAAAATTCTCGCCTATTGACTCTACTACTTCTACACTAATTTTTTTATTAGTCATTCGTACATGATGAAAACCAAAACCAATATCTAAACCACCAAAAACCGTTTATGAAAGCATTTGCAAAAAAAACTGACAACGATCTCATTCAACTATTTGTTGAAGGAAACACTGAAGCTTTGGAAATTCTTGTGCTCCGTCATAAGGACAAGCTTTACACATCCATTTTATTTTTAGTAAAGGACAAATACCTTGCTGAAGATATTTTCCAGGATGTTTTTATCCGCATTATTGATACCATGCGTAGCGGAAGGTACACTGAAGAAGGTAAATTCCTTCCCTGGGCCATGCGTATTGCTCACAACCTTTGTGTCGATCATTTCCGTAAAGTAAAAAGAACGCCGACGATTAAAAACGGTGATGACAAAGACATTTTTGAGGTGATCAACTTTTATGAAGACAGTGCAGAAAGCAAAATGATGAAACGCCAAAGTCACGACCGTGTTCGTGAAATGCTTGATCGCCTTCCTGAAGATCAGCGGGAAGTGATCATTCTTCGCCATTATGCCGACATGAGCTTTAAAGAAATTGCATCAATGACAAATTGCAGCATCAACACAGCTTTAGGCCGTATGCGTTACGGTTTGATCAACCTTCGAAAGCTGATGATGCAAAAACAAATTGCCTTATAAAAAACCAAGCCCTTGTCATTCTGTATTTCCCATCAGACTTTGTGAAATTTTCACCTTGCCATACCTGGTAGGCTCTTACAGAATGACACCTAATTACAAACCCTTCTAGAAATAAGAAGGGTTTTATTTTTTCGGATCAGGAATTTTTACTTTTTAATTTTCTTATATGTGTCGATGCCACATTGGAGCCATTCGATGAATTCATCGGAATCAGGAGTATAATATTTTGTTTTGGTCAGAAGTACCTGATCTGAGGAAATGATCGCATATTGAGGCTGCGATGTGGCGCCAAAATTTTCTGTCTGAAATGTTGACCATTTATCCCCGACCGTTACTATAGATTTGAGATTGCCTGAACTGGTTGTGTCCACTGTTTGTTCTGATAATGGGAGATTTCTTCTTTCATCAACATACAATGAAACAACGACAAATTCATTTCTCATAAGGCTGTCTACTGTCCTGTCTGTCCAAACCTTTTCCTCCATCCTCCGGCAGTTGACACAGGCCCACCCTGTGAAATCTATTAAGATCGGTTTGTTTTCTTTGCCAGCTCTTGTCAACGCTTCGTCGTAATCTCTTATGGGCTCATACTTCTCAGCACAATTCACGGGATGTTTGTATACAGTGTAACAAAGAGGTGGCGGAAAGCCACTGATCGATTTCAGATTCGCTGATCTTGTATTTGTTAAACCTGGAAGCAGGTAGACAGCAATAGCTGTGAAAATAATGATCAATACGATTCGCCGAAATGAGAATTTGCTGACCCGCCGACTATGAGGGAATTTTATTTTTCCAAGCAGGTAAAACACCGTTGATAATGCAATGAGTATCCATAAACCCATGAACACTTCCCGCTTTAATAAGCCCCATTGCTTTACCAGGTCTGCATTGGAAAGAAATTTGACGGCCAATGCCAGCTCAATAAATCCCAAAACTACTTTTAGATCTGTCATCCAGCCACCCGATTTGGGAAGTGATTTAAGCCAGTTAGGAAACATGGCAAATAAGGCAAACGGTAGACCCAACGCTATACCAAAACCTGCTGCCCCCGCCGTTAGCGGCCACGCCCCTTGTTCGGCTACTCCGACAAGGAGGGTTCCCAAAATTGGACCTGTGCAGGAGAATGAAACAATGGCTAAAGTTCCGGCCATAAAAAATATGCCGCCTATACTTCCATGTCCTGATCTTGAATGGGCCTTATTCGCAAAATGAGAAGGTAATCCAATTTCAAAATACCCAAAAAAGGAGATGGCAAAGAGTACAAAGACAGCAAAGAACAAAAGATTCAACCACACATTCGTAGAAATATTATTGAATATTTCAGGGCTTATGGTGTCACTGGCAAGATGAAAAGGTATTGTAATAAGCACATAAATAAAAAAGATAAAAAGTCCATAAAGGACAGCATTTGTAATTCCTCTGTTCCTATTGTGCGATTTATTCGTAAAATAAGAAACGGTAACAGGTATCATTGGAAAGACACAGGGGGTAAGCAAGGCGATCAATCCGCCTATTAATCCAAGTAAAAAAATCGAAAGGATACTTTTGTCCGCAGTATCATCGTCTCCGCATGAGCTGACCGGGTTTTTGATATCTATCGACGCAATCTTGATCTTTGTTGTTGCCTCAACACCACCTTCCAACGGCACATTAAAATTTATCAATTCCGGGTTGTATGTATCATTATTTCCGTAGAAGTAAGAAAGTTTTCCCTGGAGTTTGCCTGGTACGGTGCCCTGAATCCTTATTGGAATTTTCCACTCTGTTTGGCCTTCATAAACTTTGACAGTGGTTTCGAAAATGGGGCTTATAAATTTTTTTGACACCCCCGTATCAATAAAAGCTCTTTCGATAATAATGCTTGAATCCGGAAACGTTAGCTCAACAGTTTTTACTCCACTGAATTCCTGATTTGGCGCATAGAGTTGCCAGTTGTTCACGCCCTTTGTAGAAAAGATCAGTTCGAAGTTCCCTTCGCCGGTTTTTTTACTACTATATTCCCATTTATAGAGTGAAGTATCCTGCGAGAAAGAGCAGATCGAAAAAATAATTGTCAGAAATAAAATGGGCCCTTTAGTAAACATCCCCCGCATAGCAGTATTTTAAAAAATAAACGAGTTCGCATAAGGGAACTCGTTTTATGTCAAATAGAATCTATCTCATTATTAATTCAATGCCACTTTGAAATTTACGGTTTTCGGGGGCAGGCATTTTTTATCATCACATGTCGTGTACTCAACGCTTCCATTAAAATTCGTCTTCACCTTTCCCTTTAATTTTATCGTCTGTACAAAATCCACCTTTTCAGAATATTGGTTGGCTGAAAAATCCAATTCCTTATCGTGAAACTTTTGCATTTTCCCTATCTCTTTTACTTTCCCAACCATTTCAATCAGCGGATTACTTGTAATCGTAAAAGTCGTCGGGCTCGCAATGGCATCATCAGGTTGTGTTTGGGAATACAAATGCCAGCCTTTGTCGATTGTAGCGGTCATGTAGATCTCATAATTGCCATTGGGAAGTTTTTTGGAGGTAAACGTCCAGGTTACAGGGTTTTGCGCTGAAAGAGCCATCGAAAGGAATAAAAACATGCTTAGTAATACAGCCTTCATACTTTTTCTTTTATAGATGCAAAAATCGTGAGAAACGTTTTATGTTTTTGCTAAAATTTCTACCACAAATATTGCAAAAGAAATGGAGAATATTTGTAAGGAATTCCACGAACCTCCTGAATTCCAGTACGAACACCTAGTTTAACTCACCAAAACCTCACTCATTAACAGGTTTTTAAGAATTTCCCGGCCATCCGTGTTACCAAGGATCGCAGAAGTGGCCCTTTCCGGGTGTGGCATCATACCAAAAACGTTCCTGTTTGCATTGCAAATACCTGCAATATTTCTAATTGCAGCATTCGGGTTTGCCGATGCTTTTATCTTTCCTTTCTCATCACAATAATAGAATATTACCTGTCCGCTCCTTTCCAGGTGATCAAGAGTTTTTTCATCAGCATAATATCTTCCCTCACCGTGAGCAATCGGTATCTTATAAACCTTGCCGGTGTGATTTGTAAGAAAAACATTTTTACAGGCAAACTGTTGGTGGCCGTTGCGCAATAATGCACCAGGCAAGAGGTGCGACTCACAAAGAATTTGGAACCCGTTACAAACACCAAACACTTTGCCGCCAGCATTTGCATAATCGATCACGCTCTGCATCATGGGGCTAAAGCGCGCAATAGCGCCACAACGCAAATAATCCCCGTAAGAAAAACCACCTGGTAAAATGATGCAATCTTCTGTATTAAACATGCTAAGGTCTTTATCCTTGTGCCAAAGCATATGTACTTCCTGCCCCATGTCGTACTTCAATGCATCATGCATATCCCTGTCACAATTAGAGCCCGGAAAAACAACAACGCCAAATTTCATAACGTAAGTTTGATTAGAGTGCAAAGATATTTCGGATTTTAGTTTAGGGTTTACGATTTTGAATAATCTATCAACAAATTTTGCTAATAACTGCTCAAAAAATCCCGCTTCTAAATCAATTACCAGCCTGGCCCGCCGTATTGATAAACGAGGATAAAACTGATCGATACCCAGAAAATAACCAGAGGTATCCATCGTTGTGAAGGATACAAATATGTGCAGGCATGGAAAGCCGCAAAGGGAACAATTATCAATATCCAATTCTCAAAACCTGCCGCCGTATTATTTAAAAACGGAATTAAAAGGGCAAATAAAAGATAGATCAGCATAAGGCTCCAGTTCTTACGAACCTGGATAAGCATTTTTCTTAGATTTTCCTGTACGAAATAACCGCCGATAAGAAACGGAATGATCAATAAGATACTTCCAATAGCCAGCCACAAAGATTGTCCGGGTGCGGGCAAAGCAATATCAATAGGTTGTAATAATCG
>JAICGN010000074.1 GCA_025923075.1 Chitinophagaceae bacterium | reverse complement strand
TTTGCGAAGCCGACAGCGTTCCTTGCAATTTATTATGGTCGTATGTCGGCTGAGGCAATCTCTGCGATGAAATGAAGGGTTATGTAACCGACGTCAGATAGCCCCGGTTTAAACCGGGGCTATCAGTTTACAACGTTATTACAGGCTTGTGTTTTTAGTTTTCCCCCAATTTCTATCTGGGTTATTATTTGCGAAGCCGACAGCGTTCATGGCAATTTATAGTGGTCTTACAAAATGGAGCCAGGAAATTTCTTTACCATATTTGTTGAAATATAAATTATCGGTTTTCATAGAAGTAGTAAAGCGAACTTTTAACCGGTTATCAATAATGCGGAAATCGGCATCCTGATTTTGTAAATCATTTTCGTAATCCACCCCCCATTGGATCATTCATCATAGTTGTGCATCCGGCCCCCGCCAGCGGGGGAGTAGTTCAGTGAAAAGGAATTTTCAAATGGGGTGGATAAAGAAGATATAAATGATGAAATCATCATTATAATTTTGGTCTTTAAATGAACAAAGAACAGATTTAAAAGGTTATAAACAATAGATAAATCAAATTAATGGAAACAGTTCTGGTAACGGGCGGTACAGGAATGATCGGCAAAGTATTGACTGAAGCATTGATCGAACGAGGCTTTAATGTAATAATTCTTACCCGGAATATCAACGATCAGCAAAAAACGAAAAACGACAAACTAAGTTACGCGGTGTGGGATGTAGAAAAGCAAATACTAGATAAAATCGCTTTTGCAAAAGCAGATTACATTATTCATCTTGCGGGCGCCAACTTCGCAGAAAAACGTTGGAGTGAGAAAGTAAAAAAAGAAATTGTGAGCAGCCGGGTTGATAGTGCAAAACTGATTATCGAAAGTTTAAAAACTATTCCCAATAAAGTTAAAGTGGTAATAAGCGCATCCGGAATTAGCTGGTATGGACACGATAAGGAGGTGGCAAAACCGTTCACAGAAAATGATCCGCCCGCTCAAGATTTCCTGGCGCAAACCTGTCAGCAATGGGAAGCTGCAATTGAACCGGCGTCATTTCTTGGTAAGCGATTAATAAAATTTCGGTTCGGTCCTGTATTGAGTCCTGATGGGGGAGCTTATGTTGAATTTAAAAATCCGATAAAATTTGGGGTGGCAGGCATAATTGGCAACGGAAAGCAAATAATAAGCTGGATACATATTGATGATCTTGTGCGGGCCATTCTTTTTTCAATGGAGAATGAGCAAATGGAAGGGGTTTATAATGCTGTTTCGCCAGAGCCAGTATCAAATAAAAGGATGATCCTGGAAATTGCCAGGAACACGCGGAAATTCTTTATACCAATTCATGGACCGTCTTTTGCTTTGAAAATCGTTTTCGGAGAAATGATTAATGAGATTTTAAAAAGTACAACAGTCAGCTCAGCAAAACTTCAGCAAGCAGGCTTTATTTTTCAATATCCGGATTTAAGATCAGCTATCCTTCAATTATCCCACCAAAAAAATTCTCCGGTTTAATATTGGCATGATCATCATGCCAAACATTCGTGAACTCCCCGAGTATAGCTTTTCCATGATGAAAATCGAGACGATCGAGTTTTAATGCTTCAATATCTTCAATCTTTACTTTTCTGTACATTGGGTGCATTGTTCCTCCCGTTACTCCCGCTGGTTTTGATGGATCATATTGAAATTGCGGATCAACCAATGTTCCTCTCGGATACATGATGCCAGGTACGCCTTGTCCTCTAATATCGATATTCTTTGGATGATTGAGACCAATTGTATGTCCATATTCATGGGCAGCAGTCGTTGAGCCCTTGTAAAGGTTTTCTAATTTAAAATAACCACTATTACAATTTAACCCATCAACAAATGAAATATTTCCATGTGCAAATTCTTCAATGCGGAAGTAATTATTCTTCGGATCGAGATTTTGAAAAATATCCAAAGGTGTTATATGAGGCTGATACCAGGCATGAATTTTAAAGACAACCTGACACGTGAAATTCCCAAATCTGGAACTTGCTGCTGGTTCATTCCACATCGTTTCAATCTCATCCCGGATCATCTCAGTGATGTCAGGACTGGCCGCGTTTCCATAAATAATAATATTGGAATAAATGAAGAGCTGACGACGATGTATATCCAATTCTGCTGATCCCATTATTCAAAAATTAAGGAGAACAATTTTTCCTTTTCTGATTTGCCTTTAAATTCCATTTCACCAATTTCGTTTACCCTGTATGCAAACGGAGTAGAAAAGTCATCAAGGAAATCAGCCGATACCACAAATGACTCATCCAACTCGTGACATTTACTTCTTATCCTTGCCGTCGTATTCAGGGTATCTCCACTATAAACGAGATCTTTCTTTACAATACCGATAACGCCGGCAGTTACTTCGCCCGAATGAATACCCGCTTTGAAAGTTGGGCAAACTCCATACCGCTTCATAAATTTTGCCTCTCGCCTTTTTAATAAGAAAAACGCCTGGCGCAGAAATTTAAAGCAGCGTTGTTTATTAAGTGGGGTATTTTTCCATGAAAGCACAACTTCATCACCTACATATTGATAAATTTCACCACCGTTAGCCAGAAGCGGGACAGTTATTTCCGCAAAAAAATCCCTTAACAGACGGAAGTACTTTGTGTGGCCGAGTTTTTCGGCAATGGTAGTAGCATTATTTATGTCCAGGAAAATAAAGATCCTGTTTTCAATTCTTGGAATACTGTATTTACCCCGGATCATACTCCAAAACCCTCCGGGACCATATTTATCGATCACTTCCAGTATAATAATTGTCAGCAGGGCCATAATAGCAAGATCAAACATGAAGATCATAAAAGCCTTGGTAAGAAAGACATCCCGATAAAAAGTTCCAAGAAAATCTTGAAATGTTCCTTTTTCTGCAAATACATAATACATGGACAGCATTACAAAAGCAATAAAGACAAAAAGGAAGAATGTAAGGACCATTTTCAGCAAGACAGAGATCCATAAAGGAAAAAAGCGAAACGCATTCCGTAAATAAAATATCAAAATGGCGGAAACAACAAAACCAATAGTTGCAAAGGCCAGAGAAAATATAATAAGTGAGCGTCCTGTTACATCGTTTTTATCAATAAGAATAATGTTATAAAGGAAAAGGAAGGCGAACGCAACCCAGATTATAGAGATGTTTCCAAGTACGATAAGCTTATAATTTATTATTCTTCGTGAAGCCATAAGCGAGCGTGGAGAGATCAACGATAATAAAATTATCAATTTAATTCTAAAGAATAGACCTTTGACTTTTCGACTCTTCCTTTGAACTCCATTTCACCGATCTCATGTACTTGATAGCCTTCAGGAACGGTGAAGTCTTTCAGGAAATCTATTGACAAGATAAATGAGTGTTTTAATTCATGGCATTTGCTCCTGATTCTGGCAGTGGTGTTAAGAGTGTCCCCGCTGAATACAAGATCTTTTTTAATTATACCAACATAACCAACAGTTACATCACCTGCATGAATACCTGCTTTGAAAGTAGGAGACACTCCATATTCTTTCATATAGTAATCATGTTTTCTCTTAAAGACATCTACTGACTGCTTTATAAACTTTAAACACCGGCTTTTGTTCTTTGGTGTATTTGTCCAGCATATTACCACTTCGTCGCCCACATATTGATAAATATGTCCCCAGTTGCCGATGATCGGATCGGTAATATCTGCAAAAAAATCATGCAACATGTTGAAGTACTTTTCATGGCCGATCTTTTCTGCAATGGCTGTTGAATCGTTGATATCGAGGAAAAGAAATATCCTGTTTTCCTTCCTGGGCTTATTATAACGACCTCTTATCAGATTTCTAAGACCCCCTGGTCCGTATTTGTCAGATATTTCCAGGATCAGGATGGAAAGAAAAGCCAGCAATCCCAGATCAACCATTAACATCAGGAAGCTGGGTGTAAGTAGAATATTTTGAACAAAATTCTTTTCAAATTCAATAAAACTAAGCCCACCATCGTGACGGAACACCCAATAGGCAAACACTACAATAACTGACACAATCAAAAACAAGATAAACGTTAGTGTCATTCTCAGTATCGTGGAAAGCCAAATCGGAAATTTGCGAAACATGTTTTTGAGTAAAAAGGCTTCAGCCCCGGCTACAATGAGTCCAACCATAGCAAACGCCAGCGAAAAAAAACTCAATCTTCTTCTTTCCAGGACGGCTTTATCAACCTCAACGATATTATATAAAAAGATCAGGCTGAATAAAACCCAGACCACTGCAATGTTAAGAACAAGATAGAGCCTGTACCAAAGTACCCTTCGTGAGATCATAAAATAAGCGTTGTTTTGGCAACGCTTAAAATTATTGATTAATCGCTAAATATCCGCAAGGCATTTTAATTTCTAACCGGTTTGCCAGCTTTCAAAACTGATTGAATTCTTTCCAGAGTTTTCTTTTCACCGCATAGAGATAGGAATGCCTCTCTTTCAAGATCAAGTAAATATTGTTCCGACACCAGCGAAGGCTCACTTAGATCGCCACCACACATTACATAAGCAAGCTTTTTAGCAACCACAACATCATGATCAGTGGCATAATTTGCTCTCCACATGCCATTGATCCCCGCATACAAGGCGCCGAGAGCAGATTGACCTAAAACTTTTACATCCTTTCTTTGCACAGGCATTGAATAACCGGAATCAAAAATCTCGATTACGGATCTTTTTGCTTCGGCAATTCGCCTCCCCTGGTTCATCACAACTTCATCCAACCCTTTTCTGTAAATGCCAAGCTCAAACCCTTCAAAAGCGGATGTGGCCACCTTAGCGGTTGCAATAGAAAGGAACCTGTTCTTAAGGGTGATAGTTTCGGGCTCATCTTCATGCATATCATCGGAGGCTCTTACTACAAATTCTTTTGTGCCTCCGCCACCAGGTATCAAACCAACTCCAAGCTCAACCAAGCCTGTATACGTTTCAGCGGCCGGGCAACATTTATCGGAGTGCAGGCTTAATTCACATGCGCCTCCTAATGTCAATCCGTGTGCAGCAGTTACAACAGGGATGGAAGAATACCGGGCCCGCATCATTGTGTTCTGGAACATTCTTATTGCCATGTCCAATTCATCATATTCCTGGTCAATAGCGAGCATAAATATCATTCCCACATTTGCTCCTGCACTAAAATTAGCGCCTTCATTGGCGATCACCAATCCTTTATAATTTTTTTCTGCTTTATCAATTGCCGCTTGAATTCCCGCAACCACATCGCCGCCGATACTTCCCATTTTTGTGAACCATTGTAAACCCAACACATCATCACCCAGGTCATACAGTCTGCAACTACCGTTTTTCCAAACCTGTTTATCCTGGTAATTACTCATGACAATAAATGCATCACCGCCGGGTAGGGGCTTATAAGTTTTACTATTTTGATCATAATACAATTTTTTTCCTCTTTCAATTTTGTAAAATGACTTATTACCCGCGGCTAACATTTCATCGATCCAACCCGCAACTTTATACCCCGATTCCTTCATCGCCTTTGTGATTTTTTCTACACCTAATACATCCCAACTTTCAAAAGCACCGATCTCCCAACCAAAACCGGCCATCATGGCATCATCCACCCGATAAAGTTCATCACTGATCTCAGGAATGCGATGGGAGATATAAGAGAAAAGACCATAATGAAAATGACGATAGAATTCTCCGGCTTTATCATTACCTGCAACCAGCATCTTTAATCTGGTGTATAGATCATCAATTGGCTTTGCAGCTTCCACAGTTGCAAACTTTGCTTTTGTTCTGGGAGTATATTCAAATGTTTTAAGATCGAGTACCTGTATTTCTTTATCCGATTTTCTTTCTTCAGGACTGCCCTGGGTCATCGGCAATTTTACTTTTTTAAAAAAACCTTGTCCTGTTTTATCTCCAAGCCAATTCTTCTCCACTATTTTACTTAACCATGCAGGAATCTTAAACACCTCTCTTGCTTCATCGGTGGGGCAATTATCATATACTCCTTTTGCGACCTTTACCAATGTATCAATACCGACAACATCAGCTGTACGAAATGTAGCAGATTTGGGGCGACCAATAATTGGTCCGGTCAATGCATCAACTTCATCAATTGTTAATCCAAGTTTATCAACTAACCCAAAGAGCGACATAATGCCAAATACTCCGATCCGATTTGCAATAAAAGCCGGGGTGTCTTTACATAAAACAGTTGTCTTACCAAGGTAGAGATCTCCATAATTCATTAAAAAATCTACAATGGCGGGAGCAGTATGTGGAGTTGGAATTATTTCAAGTAATCTTAAATACCGTGGGGGATTAAAAAAATGTGTACCGCAAAAATGTGTCTTGAAATCGTCGCTTCTTCCTTCTGAAAGCATGTGGATTGGAATACCCGACGTATTTGAAGTGATCAGCGTGCCGGGTTTACGAAACTGCTCCACTCGTTCATAAATTTGCTGTTTTATATCAAGCCTCTCTACTACAACTTCAATTACCCAATCGCAATCACCAATTCTTTTCATGTCATCATCAAAATTTCCCGTCGTAATTTTCTTGATTACATTTTTATGGTAAACAGGGGAAGGATTGGATTTAACAGCTGCAGCCAATGCATCATTTACAATTTTATTTCGTTCAGCTGGTTTTGTACTTGCTGTTGCTTCTTTTGGTACTATATCAAGCAGCAAGACCTGCAGCCCAATACCCGCAAAATGACAGGCAATGCGGGAACCCATTACTCCACTTCCTAAAACTGCAACTTTCCTGATGATCCTTTTTTCCATAAAAATTAGTTAGTTAAACAACTATTTGAGACCGAAGTTAAGTGATTTTACGAAAAGGCAAATCGGTATAGTACTATACTGGAGATTGGCGTTACCAATATAAAGAACAAAAACCTTAACGCCGGTCATTAAATATTGTATTTACTTAAAAGAACTGAATGTTAAGCACGATTCGATAGCATTTTTCGTTTCTTTTAATAAGGTCTAATTCAAGCATCCAATGAAAACCAACTCATCTGCAAAAAAAGGCATTAAACCACCACTGACCGTCAGTCATAAAGCGGCTGCGGAGCTTTCTGATCTACTTCACAATTTACCCGATGCTGTAATCATCACGGATATCAATTTTAATGTCAGGGGCTGGAATGATGCTGCCGAGAAGCTACATGGTTTGCCTGGTGCAAGGGGAAAGAATCTTTTTGAATTAATCAGGATCGATTTATTGAACTCCTCAAGTGAGGCTATCAAAAAAGCGATAGTAAGTAATGGAAATTGGGAAGGTGAGGTTATTTACCACAGGCATGATGGGGGAAAATTTATATTCAAAACAACCGCAACCGCAATCCTGGATGACGATAATAAACCTGTAAATATAGTTTTCGTAAACCATAATATTACTACAGTCAAAAGCACGGAAAAAAAATTAGCCGAAGCCGAAGCAACCTATGAGAAGCTTGTTAATACATTAGTCGATGGGGTTATCATGTTAGATAAAGAAGGAAAAGTTACCACCTGCAATAAAAGAGCCTCAGCAATTCTAGGAATAGCTGAACAAGACCTGTTAGGGAAGGAATTCGGAGATTCATCCTGGAAAGCAATAAAGGCTGATGGAACTCCTTTTCCATGGTATGAGTTCCCAACCATAGTGAGTTTACAAACCGGATTTCCTCAGCGGAATGTAAAAATGGGTGTGCAGCTGCCCAATGGTTTATTTGTATGGTTATTGATTAATTCTGAAGCACTGATACGCATGGGTGAATTTGAACCCTATGCTGTAGTGGTTTCATTTTCGGATATAACGGATAGTGTAAACCGCGAAGAAGAATTAAGAAAAAGTAATGAACGTTTTTTCTATGTTTCAAAAATCACCTCTGACGCTATATGGGACATTGATCTTGCAACAAAACAGATCTATCGCAGTGAAACTTTTTATGAACTTTCCGGTTACAGCCACGATGAAATAAAGCCTGATATGGATTGGTGGTTTGACAAAGTACATCCCAAGGACAGGGAAAGAGTTCGTAATAAAGTTCAGGAGTACATTCAAAAAGGTAATGAGAGATGGGAAGATGAGTATCTTTTTCTTTGCGCAGATGGAACGTATAAATTCTTACTTGATTCGGGAACGATATTGTATCGTCAGGGGAAACCGGTACGAATATTAGGCGCCATTCGTGACCTTACAGAAAAGAAAAAACTTGAGCTGCAATTGATGCAGGAGCAGGAACAGAAGCATAAAGCAGTAAGCCAGGCAGGTATTTCGGCACAGGAAGCTGAACGTAGCGAGATCAGCCGCGAACTTCATGACAATGTGAATCAACTCCTGATGAGTGCGAAGTTGTTTATGAATTCGGCGAAAAATGACCCCGCAAATGCAATTGAACATATTGAGAAGGCAACGACTTACCAATTAATGGCAGTGGAAGAGATCAGGAAATTATCAAAAGCGCTGAACACTTCTCTTGTGAAAGTTATAGGCCTTAGCCGGAGTATTGATGACATCATCATTAATATGAAAGCTTTCCAGCAGATCGAAACAAAATTTCATTACGATCAGAAGCTTGATAAGATCCTTTCGGACGATCAAAAATTGATGATTTTCCGGATCTTACAGGAACAGACCAATAACATAATTAAATACGCGAATGCTAAAAACGTAACCATTTCTTTAAGGGAAGAGAATAACAATATTCATTTGTCAATCGCGGATGACGGAAAGGGCTTTGATACTTCAGTGCAATCAAAAGGCATCGGATTTAATAATATTTATAACAGGGTAGATGCATTTGGAGGAGAGGTGGATCTTATTTCGTCGCCCGGTAATGGATGTTCTCTTCATATATTTTTCCCTCTTACATTAAATTGAGGGCTGTTTAATCGAAATCTATTCCCGGCAATTGACGGACCTTCAATTGCTTATTGTAACGCCTCATCAATCGTTTATTCTTTTTAGCTCCCACACTTGAGGCAACGCCGCTCATTGCTAATTTTATATAATAATTTATGAATGACCTGTCGCGAATCCGGGGAAAATACACAATGCCAACTCTTTTTGTATTTTCATTTTTAACAATAAAGCTGTTGGCAATAAATGTTTTTAAACCCTGCAAAAATGTTTTTTTATCCTCTTTTCCGTTTTTCAAAAACTGAACTTTGAGGTCGTGGTAGTACATCCTCATTTCGCCTAATGAAAGATATTCCTGGCCGATGGCTCTCATTGTGAGCGTGTCCAGATAGCCGGATTGTAATTTTACAGATGATAAAGCAGGAAGTATCTCGTTAAGATACATCATAGAATGCGGTTGCATTCTCAGCGTGATCAAAAAACCTGATAGCGTATCCAGGTAGGATTCCCTTGTTCGTAATCTGATCCATCCTGAATCAAGTAAATATCCATTCAATCTTATTCTGAAACTGTCTGAAGGGGTTAAATCAAAATTCTTTATTGGAAAAATATCCCCGCTCATTCTGGTAATAGGTATCACTGCCGTTTCTTTTGTCTTATCATTTAATTCAGAATACACCGCGGTGCCGTTTGAAATCAATATTGTGTCAACTGAAACCTTAAACGGAATCTTTTGGATGAGCTTTGCAGGAAGACTTTTTATGATACCAGCTTTGAATGGCGGAGTTTTATCCCTATAGGATGTAAAATAAGCGCTGTCTATGCGGACATTGCCAGAGCGGAAGACGCTGTCTTCAAGGTATTGATCGAGGTTAAATTTTGAGACGGAAACTTTTCCTGTCTTTAAGGTCATATAATCTGTCTGCCACTCGCTTGCTGCAATAAATTCATCCCGACTTGCAGCGGGGTGATATGAAAATGAATCAAGAGAGAAACTTTGCCCCTGTTTATTGAATGAAAGATTATCCCATTTCCATTTATTCTTTTCATCAATAATTTCCCCCGACACATTGCTGACGGTAAAAGAAGGGTTTTTTTCAATAATTGTCTTTATGTCCTTATTAATTTCTGAGCCAAATACAAGATTTTTCAGCACCCCTGCATGCACTTTTACGGTAGTGGGCTTCTTACCAATGCTGTCTGCCGAAAAATTTGTTGCATTTGCTTCATTTACTTTCACCGACCAAAATAATTTTTCACCCGAATTGACCACCATATCACTCAGCTGTATTTTTAACGAGCCTTCTTTTGATGTTGTGTTTTTGTTATCGGCATTTGTAATCGAAAAATTTGAAAGCGTAGTATTCAATGAGCCAATACTGATCGTGTTATCAATTCCTTTGCTCCTAAAATTTTTGAGGCTGACAGTACTTTTACTTCCATCCCAATGAATTTTTTGTAACCCTTTTGAAGCAGAATTTTCTAATGAAAAAACGGGGTGTTTCATTTCAAGCTGATCGACAAAAATTTCGGGCAATGATGCTTGCCTGCTGCTATCTTCTTTCTCAGTAAACCGAAGGGTAATCACAGGATCACTGATTTTTGCATTTTTAATCTGGGATGCTCCTTTTATAACGCTATTAATATCCGGAGTAAATGCAATGCCTGATGTTTTTACATGGACACTGTCATTATCTTTTGCCTGCTTGAATTGAAAGTTGGTAAATGAAGAAAGAGAATTATCAGTCAACGAAAATTTATCTGCAGTAAGTGATGTATGTTGACCAAACCAGTATAGATCTTTTCCATCAGTTTCAAGCTTATCGATCCTTAGCTTTTCTTTTTTATCAATTGATGCAATAGCAAGTGAATTCAAAAAAACGGATAACGAACTTTTTGCGTTGTTAAAATATAATTGAGTATTCGTTCCCTGGATTCTTTTAAGTAGCACTATCAATGGCTCATTGGTTTTTTTTGCTGGGTCCAGAAGATTTATTTCGATATCAGCTTTTCTCCAGGTAAACCCTTCTCCGGTGAGCAGTTTTAGAGAATCGATAAATAACATACTATCAATTGTAACATCTCTTGCAGTAAGGTTAAATGTTTGCAGATGATCGTAGGCGTGTATTTTTTTGAACCTGAATTGTTTTGTGTTTCCATCAAATGATACTTCCTCCATATTCATCATGAAATTTTTTGTTTTCATGATGCCCTTTTTGAAATCAAGAATTTCTACAGAATTTTCTACATTCTCTATAGACAGGGTGTCGGCAATTTCGTTGCTGTTAAGCACAAGATTGGCATCATCCAATAACAGATCAATTGTTTGTCTTGTTTTTATTTTGATCTGACCATTTGAAATGATGAGTTTTTCAAGACTCATAAAATTATTAATGCCTTCCAATGAATTCACAATGGGATTTCTTGTTCGCGGTTTTGAGGTTGCGGATGGGTAGTAATCGATAATTGGACGTATTAACAATGCCTGTCTTGCAATAACTCTCCTGTCAAACAGGAGGTCGGCCCACGATAGTTCGCTGAGAATAAACTGCCGGACCTGAATGTTACGTTTATCTTTATACGGTTCGGTGTTGATTGAAAAATTGCTGAGTAATATCCTGTTTTCTCTTAGCTGGATACTGTCAAAACGCAAAAAATAGCTGCTGTCCTTTACAAAATTTTCATAGTTATGGATGGCCATGTCAAAACTCTGTAACGAGACAGGTTGCTGCAGGCTATGATCGATCGTGAGCCCCCGCATTTCGAAATTGTTCTTCTCGGAGGTAAATGAGGTGCTTTTGTCATCTCTGGTCGTCACAATATCCAGCGTTGCATTTTTTACTCCGACGTAATCTAATTGCATGTCCCCCGTAAGCTGGTTAATAAGCGTATCAAGATTAGGGATCTTATTCCTGCCTGGTTCTTTATTCTTTAATTCAAGCTTTATTTTGAAATTAGGATTCAGGCAATACACCGAATCAGCTTTGATCAGGTCTTTTTCATAAAGAGCTTTGAAGTCGACATTGGTAAGTTTCAAGGTATCAAGAAAAAGGGAGTAGCCAGATTGACTGTTTGGCCCGCGGTTACCTATCAGCGTACAGCTATCAATTTCAATTAATCTTTTCTTGATTTTAATGCGAAAGCGGCTGAAAGCAAGACGATGATTTCCATCAGGAAAAGTGATATCCTGGTTCTTTGTCCAAAAGACTAATTTTTCAGAATCAGGAAAGTCCTCAGGATCTGTATTTGAATCAACCTTAAAGTCCTCTATATGAAAATGAAGCCCCGTAATAACAAGTGGTTGCTGATTAGGAATGACTTTATTTATTAATTTGAATTGGCCCTCGTCAAATTGAAATCTTTTTACTTCAAGGAATTTCAACGCGTCCATGATCGAGTTGTACACTCTCCCCATTTCCTGTGGTATGGAAACTTCTTTTTGTTGTGGTTTGTCTATTGGTTTTAACCTTGTTACTTCTATTTTAGGGGCCATCAACGCCAGCGAATCGATACGTAACTCCTTTCTGGTAAAAATGGGGATCAGGGCTTTTACTTTCATTTTAATCTTGTCAACCTGGAAATAGTAAGAAGTTTTCAGATCAACGGAGTCGTTCGAAAAAAAAGTCACGTTTTGGAGTTCAATTTTTTTAGTGAAATAGTTGAACTTGATGTTTTCAACTTTCAGCCGCAATTTCCCGTTTGATTCATTGGTCACAATTTCTTCAACAAGCGATTCAGCATTATTGACTACGTAGATATGAAGAGCCGTGATAATAACAATAATTACCCCCAGGATAATTCCGAGGGTCTTAAGTATTCTCTTTTCGAGCCAAACGATCCACATTCAACAGGTGAGGTTAATAGGTTATTAAATTACTCAAATTTGCCCTAAAGAAAAAGCCACCCGCGGCGGCGGATGGCTGCATAAATCTTAGCTTACTGAGGAACCCGGGATTACGGCTTCTTCAGGTTTTAATAAACGCAGCTTTCCATCCTTATCTTCTGCCGTTAAAATCATGCCCTGGCTTTCAATTCCTTTCATTTTACGGGGCGCAAGGTTCACAACAACTACAACTTGCTTGCCAATCATTTCACTGGAATTATAATGGAGAGCAATACCGCTAACAATTGTTCTTGTTTCTGCGCCTAAATCAATTGTTAATTTTAGAAGCTTATCTGCTTTTTCTACCTTTTTACAAGTTATCACTGTGCCAACACGAAGATCGAGCTTGGCAAAATCATCGTAAACGATTTCCGGTTTATTTGTATCTGAATGTTGATTTTCTGCTCCAGTTTTGGCAGGCTCCATCTTTGCTTCCTCCTTTTTTGTTAGACCCGATTTCAATTTTTCAATTTGTGTCCTGATTTCATCATCTTCAATTTTTTTGAATAATAGTTCCGGTGCTCTCAGGCTATATCCAACACTCAGCAATTTTATTTTCCCTGCATTTTCCCAATCAAGCATTTTATCAACCACTTTCATCATATGCAACATCTTCTTAGCGGTGTGGGGCAAAAAAGGATTGGCAAGGATTGCCAGATTAGCTGTCAACTGTAGACAAAGATGAAGGCAGTTATCAACCTCCTTTTGAGCTGCTTTTGACCCTGGACCGTCATCCGTCATCTTTTTTGCCTTAATCCAGGGCTCTTTCTTCTGCATGTATTGATTTCCTTTCCTGGAAAGATCAATCACTTCATACAAACTATCACGAAATTTATACTCCTCAATTAAGTTTTCAATGTTGACTTTTGACTTTTTAATTTCATCAATGATCCATTTGTCGTCATCATCCAAAATATCTTCATGCAACCTGGGTACCTTGCCCCCGCATAGCTTATGCATCAATACCCATGTTCTGTTCACAAAATTTCCAAAGATGCTTGCCAGCTCATTGTTATTCCTGTCCTGGAAATCTTTCCAGGTAAAATCATTATCCTTTGTTTCCGGTGCATTGGCGCAAAGCACATAGCGTAATACATCTTCGGAACCCGGAAAATCTTTCAGATACTGATCCACCCAAACAGCCCAGTTACGGCTTGTTGAAACTTTATCTCCTTCAATATTTAGAAATTCATTTGCAGGAACGTTATCCGGCAACACAAAATTTCCATGTGCCCGTAGCATCGCAGGAAAAATGATGCAATGAAAGACAATATTATCCTTGCCGATAAAATGAACAAGCTTTGTATCTTCTTTACACCAGTAATCTGCCCATTTACCGGTTAACTCTTTCGTAGCAGAAATGTAGCCGATCGGAGCATCAAACCACACATACAAAACTTTTCCTTCAGCTTCCGGTAGGGGAACTTTAATCCCCCAATTGCTATCCCTTGTCATTGCCCTGGACTGCAAACCACTGTCCAACCAGCTCTTGCACTGACCATACACATTATTCTTCCAATCTTTATGACCATCAATGATCCATTCTTTTAGCCATGCTTCATAATTCTGTAAAGGGAAATACCAATGTTTGGTTTTCTTTTTCACAGGAACTGCATCACTCAATGCACTGCGCGGGTTGATCAATTGTTCAGGACTTAGTGTTGATCCGCATTTCTCACACTGGTCACCATAAGCATTCGCGTTTGCACAAACAGGGCAGGTGCCAACAATATAACGATCAGCTAAAAATGTTTTTGCCTTTTCATCGTAGTACTGTTCAGTCTCCTTTTCCTCAAACAGACCGTCATCATACAACTTTTTAAAAAAACCGGCTGCAGTTTCATGATGTAGTTTATTCGATGTGCGGGAATAGATATCAAATGAAATTCCCATCTGTTCAAAGCTTTCCTTAATGATGGCGTGGTATTTATCAACTATCTGTTGCGGAGTCACACCTTCTTTCATTGCACGAATAGTAATTGGTACGCCGTGCTCATCGCTGCCGCAAACAAATTGTACATCCCGTTTTTGTTGCCGTTGATAACGGACATAAATGTCTGCCGGCACATATACACCGGCCATGTGCCCAATATGTACCGGGCCATTAGCATAAGGCAATGCTGCAGTAACCAATATTCTATTATAATCCATACCCAAGCCTCTAAAGGAGCTTTATAATTTTAATGATTTAAACGATCCCCTAAAAAATATTCCCCCTTCAGGCGGTTAGGGGTTGCAAAAATACCGGATTAAAGGCCATTGCCCAAACCGTTGCGATTAATGGATTTTATTTACATTGAGAAAAATTCAAACTGCTTATGCCAAATAAATCAGTGGAAGAAAAATTAAAAGAGTTAGGATACGTGTTACCAACTTTGCCAGTTTCAAAAGGAATCTACAAACGTTGCCTTGTCGATGGTAATCATCTCTATGTTTCGGGACACATCTCAGTAAATGCTGATGGAAGTTCAATTACCGGTAAGCTTGGAAAAGATCTGAACGAGGAACAAGGCAAGGCAGCAGCGAAGCAATGTGGTCTTGCCATTCTTTCATCAATCAAAGATCACTTTGGAAGTCTGGAGAAAGTAAAGCGTGTAATGAAGTTATTAGGGATGGTGAATGCAACTCCTGATTATGAAAAGCATCCGATCGTTATCAATGGATGCAGCGAGTTGTTTGTCGAGCTTTGGGGAGACGACAATGGCAAAGGAGTTCGCAGTGCGGTTGGCATGGGCTCATTGCCAGGAAACGTAGCGGTTGAGATCGAAGCGATGTTTGAAATATATTGAATTGCCCGCCCTGTCCCGCCCTGAATTGCTCGGCCCTTTAGGGCGGGGATCAAAAAAAATAAATCAATTTGCTCACTGGCCTGAAGGCCTGCGCAATTCAAAGATCAAAAATGTCAGAAAGTTGGTTTGAAATAAAAAATATAAATGAGCTGGATTCGCCTGCTCTTATTGTATTTCCAGAAAGAGTGAAATACAATATTCAACTCGCTATTGACATGATCGGTGATGTAAATCGTTTGCGGCCACACATCAAAACAAATAAATCTCCCGATGTTGCCCGGCTAATGTTGGATGCAGGGATCGCAAAATTCAAATGTGCTACAATTGCGGAAGCCGAAATGCTAGCTCAATGTAGTGCGCCCGATGTTTTGCTGGCTTATCAACCGCTTGGTCCAAAGCTGGATCGTTTTATTTCTTTGATAAAAAAGTATCCGGCAACAAAATTTTCCTGTTTAACAGATAACATTACCGCAGCTAATGAGCAAGGTTTAGCTTTCGCAGCAAGTGATCTTACTGTTCCTGTTTTTATTGATCTGAATGTTGGTATGAACCGAACGGGTATTTCACCCAATGAAAATGCAATTGAATTAGCAAAACATTGTTCAGTAATAAAAGGTGTTATTCTTACAGGTCTGCATGCTTATGATGGTCATATACGTGATGTGGATTTTGACATCAAAAGACAAAAATGTGACGAGGCTTTTGCAGTCGTACAAAAACTGAATGAGACGCTGAAGCTTTCTACGATTATCATGGGTGGCTCACCCGCTTTTTCGGTTCATTGCAAAAGAAAAAACATTGAATGCAGTCCCGGCACATTTGTATATTGGGATAAAGGCTACACTGATCTTTGCCCCGAACAAGCATTTTTACCGGCTGCAGTGCTGGTAACAAGAATTATTTCTTTGCCAGCAGAAAATAAAATTTGTCTCGACCTTGGTCATAAATCTGTCGCTGCTGAAAATGATACTGCAAAAAGAATTTTCTTCTTAAACGCTGAAGGATTAAAACCTGTTGGACAAAGCGAGGAACATTTTGTTTTGGAAACAAGCGAAAATCATTCGTTTAAAGTCGGAGATATATTTTATGGGTTGCCATACCATGTTTGTCCAACGGTTGCTTTATATGAAAGAGTAGTTACAGTTAAGAATGGAAAGACAACAGGGGAATGGAAGAATGTATCGAGAGATAGAAAAATCACAATATAGTTACCGGTTTCCGGGTACCGGTAACTGGTAACCACCAACTAAGACCAAGCCATATGTTTATAATCGATGCCCATCTTGATCTTGCAATGAATGCGATGGAATGGAATCGTGATCTCCAACAATCCATTCAGGATATTCGGGAAAGGGAGATGGGGATGAATGACAAACCTGACCGGGGCAATGCTACCGTTTGTTTACCCGAATTAAAAAGAGGAAATGTTGGGTTGGTAGTAGCAACGCAGATCGCAAGATATGTTGCAAAGGAAAACTCATTGCCTGGCTGGCACTCACCAGAGCAGGCATGGGCGCAGTCACAGGCACAACTCGCCTGGTATAAAGCAATGGAAGAGCAGGGGGAGATGGTACAAATAAAAGATCTGCGTTCATTAAATATTCATCTTGATATATGGAGTGCTAAAGGATCTAGCGAGCATAAGCCTGTTGGATATATTTTAAGTTTGGAAGGAGCGGATTCACTTGTTACGCTTCAACATTTGGAGAAAGCTTATGAATATGGCTTGAGAGCACTTGGACCCGCCCATTATGGTCCCGGACGATATGCAAATGGTACCGATGCGACTGGTGAAATGAATGCGGATGGATTGTCATTGCTCAAAAAAATGGAGGAATTAAATATTATTTTAGACGCCACTCACCTTTGTGATGATGCATTCTGGCAGGCACTGGACAATTTTCATGGACATGTGTGGGCAAGTCATAATATGTGTCGTGCATTGGTCAATCATAATCGTCAGTTCAGTGATGAAATGATAAAAGTTTTGATAGAACGAGGTGCAGTGATCGGTGCGGCATTTGATGCCTGGATGATCGTTCCGGGATGGGAAAGAAAAAAATCAACCCCGGAAGGAATGAATTGCAGCATTGAAAAAGTAATTGATCATATCGATCATATTTGCCAGCTTGCCGGTAATTGTCTGCATGTTGGCATTGGTTCCGACCTTGATGGTGCATTTGGGAAAGAACAATGCCCATATGATCTTGAAACTATTGCTGATCTGCAATCTATTCCTTCATTACTTTATAAACGGGGGTACGCTGCGGGTGATGTTGAAAATATAATGCATAAAAACTGGATCAATTTCTTAAGGAATGCCTGGAGCAAAGAATAATTTAATATGGTGAAGGACTCACTGATGTCCAACCTCCATCAATAATTAAGCTTTGACCAGTAATATGTCTTGAATTTGGCGAAACAAGAAACAATGCAGCATTTGCAATATCACTTGTCGTAGCAGGTTTGCCAAGCGGTGTTATACGACTCCACGTTTTTTCATAATCTTTGTCATCTAATGTTCTTTCGGTTAGAGTTGCACCTGGAGCAATTGCATTTATATTGATATTATATGGAGATAATTCAACCACTAAATTTTTTGCCAGCATTTCAAGCCCTGCTTTGGTAATAGCATACGCCGCCAGGTTTTTGTGGGCCTGGTGACCAACAACAGAGGACATAAATAAGATACTTCCACCGGTTTTTTGTTCTTTCATTTGTTTCGCTGCTGCTTGTGCCAGAAAGAAACTGCCGGCAAGATTTAATTGCATCACTTTATTAAATGAATCCGGTGTGTAATCAAAAAAATCTGCATAGAGGGTGATACCTGCGTTGGCAATTGCAATATCTAATCTGTCAAATTCATTTACTGCGAGTTTTACTATTTCATTTATAAATGAAACACTCCCCGCATCCCCGGCTAATCCAACACAATTGCCGCCATCAAGCTTTATTGTACTTACTGCCGATGCAGTAAGTTTTTCATCAATATCATTTATTACAACTGCGGCTCCCTCCAATGCAAGTTGTCTGCAAATTTCAAAGCCAATGCCCTGGCCTGCCCCGGTTACTATAGCCACACGATCATTAAAAATATTTTGTTGCATGAGATTATATCAGACCGATTGAAGTTAAGCTATGTAGAGTAAATTACTGGCGGGCTGCTGAATAATTTTTCGAAGCATCATCCAATAACAGGATTCAACCTTCTCTTTGCGAAGGCACCGAGGTTTTAAACATTTTCATCTTTCCTACATCTTTTTATACCTTGTTGTTCTCGCATCTTTTATCACGCCTTTCCAGTTTAATCCAAAACCGAAATCATATATATTACCCTGCGAATCTTTATAAGAATTCATGTCATGAGGTACATCTTCAAATTGCTTTTCCACTGTTTGCATATCAGCGGGCATTTGCATGGGTAACAAGCCAGAGGGTTCAACTACTCCCGTTAGTATATCCAAAATTGCCTGGCCCTGCACGCTAAAATTCACAAGGATAGCATCAGCCTGCTTTTCAAATTCGGAGAAAACCATTGGATTTTGCATGTTTATTGAAACAATGACTGGCTTGCCTTTCATCTTTGTGTATGTTTCAGTCACCATTCCCAGGTCCGTGATGTTGATTGCTTTTACAGTTTTGCCTTTGTAGGTACGATTGGTAAATTTTTCAAACTTATCTCCACCTGCAATGCTTACATCTCGTGCATCGTTTGCAGTATATTCTCCATATTGTAAGCTGATAGGTACATAACCTGTTCCACCTTTTTTTGCTTCCTCACTGTCATAGCCAAGGCCACTGTTAGGACTGCTGATAAAGACCAACGCATAATCTGCTTCATCAGGATTGTCGGTCACACTAAAATATTTTTTTACAATATTCATGTTTACGGGGTAATCTAATTTTTCGGGTGTTTCCACACCCAGAAAATTTCTTCCTGGAGGCGTATACCTCTTAGGTACATACACTGTTTTATTTTTTTGTAATGGTAAAACCATGTTTTTGTTTTTCAATAACACGATTGATTTTAACTGTGCTTCGTAGCCTGCTTGCATAAAGTCTGCGTTACCCACTATCTTTTTTGATGCTGAGGGATCGAGATAAGGATTTTCAAATAAGCCGGTACGAAAAATATTTTTCAACAACCGTACAGCCGACTCTTCAAATCTTGTACGAATGAATTTTTCGCCGTGTTCTTTTACGCCTATATTATATGCTTCTATCACCGGTCCCATTTCGTTATTCCCACCGAATTGATCTACTCCAGCCATCAATACTTTGTAATGACGTTGTGCTATCGTCAAACTATCAACCCCCCACGGTTTACCTGTGATAAATACATCAACGGCTGTTTCATCGCCTGTGACGAGCCAATCAGTACAAACCACTCCATCATATTTATATTTTTTGCGAAGCAGGTCATTAATGATATAGGAGCTATAATTATTCGCAACGTTCTCTTTATTTTTTTTATCCTGGTTATAGCTGATCGTATAATAGGGCATCACCGCGGATGCCATTTTTGTTTTTCCCTTTAATTTAAAAGCGCCTTCAGTAAAAGGAATAAAATGCCCTGTAAAATTATTTCCGGGGTAAACTGCAAATTTTCCAAAACCATAATGGGCATCACGGCCAGCTTCACCACTGCCACCGCCCGGCCAATGCTTCACCATTGCATTTACACTGTTGTATCCCCATCCATCCGCAATTTCTTTTTTACCAACCGATGTTTGAAAGCCGTCAACATAAGCCAGTCCCATATCAGCGGATAAATAGGGGTTTTCTCCAAAAGTGCCACTGGTACGATTCCATCTTGGGTCGGTCGCAAGATCTACTTGCGGTGAAAGTGCTGTTGTGATTCCCAAAGCCCGGTATTCCTGTGAAGCGATCTCTCCAAATCTTCTTACGATTGTTGGATCAAAAGTAGCTGCAAGCCCCAATGAACCCGGCCACATAGAGATCGATCCCCCGGCACCGGCATTAAATTCAGCATTTGCAACGGTACCATTTCTTGGATCCGAACTATTGTTGGCCGGAATGCCTAAACCAATTCCTTCTACGAGTGCCTGCACATTATTGTTCCATTCAGCGGCAACATCAGGACTTTGCACAGAAGTAACCAATACATGCCGAAGATTATCTTTTGTCAGAAATTCTTTTTGCTGATCACTTAGGTCAGATGCCTTTGCTCCGCTTTCTGCAAAAACTTTTCCATTATATGTGCCTGCAAATGGTCCACGGGCACCTGCAGGAATGGGCTGATGCCTGCTATACAGCATCAATCCTGCAATTTGTTCCACCGACATTTGTGAGGCCAGGTCCTTAGCACGAATATCGACCGGTAACCGCCAGTCTTCGTACTTATCCAGCTTGCCATTTTTATTAAGGTCTTTGAATGCAAGACCACCAACAGTAATGATCTTTATCCCAGATTTTGTCGAATAACCCAATGTCTGGCCGCCTTTATTTGTGACGGTAGCAATTGTACCGTCTGTTTTTTCGGTCCAGTTTTGTGCATCAACAGTTGATGTCAATAGCAAAACCGGGATGAAAATGATGCAAGAAAAATGTTTCATTGCGATTGGTTTTATCATGAGAGTTTTTTTGTTTGTTAACCAGCAGTAGTTTTTCATGGCATCGTTCCTTGCGTCGCACACTTCAGCAAAATTACATTTGATGAGCAATGAATAGAAGGTACAGGAGTGCCCTTCCACTTCGACAAGCTGAGTGTCAGCGTAAACTGTGCAACAGAAGTTAAATCATATTGCTGTGCAGGTGACATAAAATGATATCAGGCACCCAAGATCTTACTTAAATAATTATAACTGGACTTGATGCTTGCGAGAGCATCCTTTGGCATATCATGCTCTACAAAGAAATGTTTCATGCCTGCCGTAGCTGAAGCATCGAAAATTCTTTTAAAATCAATTGTGCCTTCGCCGACAGGTAGAATCGTTTTAAATTCTTTATCAAGATCTTTTACATGCCATAGAGGAAAACGGCCAGGATGTTGTTTGAACAACTCTACCGGGTCTTTGCCCCCTTTGGTGGCCCATGCAAGATCAAGTTCCATTTGCATGTTGGTTTGCGACAAAAACATTTCATACGGGATCTGTCCCTCTACTGCACGAAATTCTGCATCGTGATTGTGATAGGCAAAATTGACTTTTGCTTTTTTACATGCTTCATCAGTTTTATTCAGTACGTCAATGGAAGCCTTTACTTCATCCAGGGTACTGATTGGTGTATTGGCACAGACTAAATAGGGAACTTCGCCTTCGGCAACTTCATCAACGAGCTCCTGCATATTGTCACGGAGGTTTCTCATTGGCGGAATCGTAATTGGTTTTCCGTCCGGCCCGCTTGGCATCTTTGCACCGGGAGGCATTTTAAATGGAGCTCCAAGCACATGATGCGATTTCCAGCTCATTCCCTGATCTTTTAAAAACTTTGCAAATTCTTTCGGTTTCATTCCATAATAACCACCTTTCTTGCTGAAGGCAGATTCTATTTTTTTGTAACCAACGCCGGCAATTTTTTTCAACGTGCCTTCTACGTCGTTGTCTATTTCGTTGAAGAAAGTAAATAGCTGTAATCCCATTTCATGGTCTTTGGGAAGCGATGAAAAAACGTAAGATTTATTTCGCAGCAGCATACTGCCAAACATGGCCACACCTGTTGTTTGAAGGAATTGTTTTCTTTTCATGTTAATTATTTTCTTTTGTGTGAAAGCATCCAGCTTAAATAATCTTTTTCTGCAAATGCATTATCCCAGCTATTATGATTTACGCCAGGATATTCAGAATATTTTACTTCTGCTTTTAATGCTTTAAGTTTTTCAACCATTTCCTGTGACAGCTTTACGTTCACTATAGCATCTGCTGCACCATGGAAAACCCAAAAAGCAGTTTTGGTAACACGTTTATCATAATTTATTACATCACCTCCACCGCAGATCGGTAATGCAGCCGCATATATATCGGGATAACGGTAAATAGTTTCAAAAGTTCCCATACCACCCATTGAGAGACCAGTTATATATACTTTTGATTTATCAACAGATCCTTCCTTGATAATCTTTTTCACTAATTCATTCGCAGCCGCCAGCGGCCAGTTAGGTTGAGCACTGTAATCAAAATCAATTTTAAATGGCTGAACTGATCTGTCAATTTTAGTTACGGCCCAGAAAGATTCTTCCGGGCATTGGGGAAACACAACAATCGCAGGAAAGTTCTTCCGGTTTTCCTCGGTTATAAAAAGTTTGGAACCAAGAATAAGTTGTTTCTCATTATCCTTTCCTCTTTCTCCGGCACCATGCAGAAATAACAGCAATGGATATTTTTTATTCTTATCATAATTGGCAGGATAAAGAATGCGATAGGGCAATGTATTCCCATTATAAACAAATTCTTTCCTCTCATAAACATCTAATGCATGGTCCACAATTTTTTTAGTCAATAACCCTTGTACACCAAGCCAGTCATAAAACCGTTCTATCCAATTATCAGTCGGCAGGTTTTGTTTACGCATTCCAAAACCATGATCGCCTTTTGCATACATGTGCAGTTCTGCATCATGTTTGGTTGAGAGCCATTTGCTGTACAGATCTATACTGTGAGGCGCAAGACCGAGCCCGTCATTGGTTGCCGTTACGATAAAAATGGGTGGAGCATCGTTTGGAACTGTTCCATGCATTGATGACGGGAAGTAAGGATAAATTGTTGCGGCGAAATCGGGTCTGTTTTCTTTTGTATAATTAAATAATGTGGATGAAGTAACTGTGCCGCCAGCGGAAAACCCCATAATCCCTATCCTGTTTGGATCAAGATTGTATTCGGCAGCGTGTTTACGAACATAAGCGATAGCCGCCCTTCCGTCTGCAATTTCTAATGGGATCACTGCATTATTATCATCTTCAAATTCTTTTTTGCCCCATTTGGCCATTACTTCTGCAACCGGATCTGTTGTTAAACTATGTACTAAACGATATTTCAGGACAAAACAGGTTATTCCTTTTTGTACAAGCCATTTTGCTACATCAAACCCTTCGCTATTGATGGATAATGCATGAAAAGCTCCGCCCGGGGCAATAATTACCGCTGTCCCATTTGCCTTCCCTGCATCCGGCAGAAATGCTGTAAGAGTGGGACGGCTTACATTATATACCACTTTTGTTTGCCAGCTATTATTATCGTTTTCTGCTTCATTCCACGTCCAGTTTTCAGAACCTGGCGCTGGTCCAGCGTATAACTGAATAACTTTTTGTTGTGCAATTATTGCAGTATAAAAAAATGTAACAACGGCGAG
>JAICGN010000073.1 GCA_025923075.1 Chitinophagaceae bacterium | reverse complement strand
ATTTCCGGCAAAAAATATCCGCTCAGTATCGGGATAAAAGAAGCAAATCATGAGGTGATGCTGCTTACAGATGCGGATTGTGTGCCTGCGAGCGAACATTGGATACAAAAAATGCAGGCGGCATACAATGATGGAATAGAAATCGTATTGGGGTACGGAGGTTATCATAAAAGACCTGGTCTGTTAAATAAAATGATCAGGTTTGAAACTTTTCATTCTGCCCTCCAATATTTATCGTTTGCACTTGCCGGTATTCCGTATATGGGTGTTGGTCGTAATCTATCTTATAAAAAGAGCTTGTTTTTCAAACAAAAAGGATTTTCATCGATAAATCATATACCCGGTGGTGATGATGACCTGTTTGTTAATAAATCAGCCAAAAGAAAAAATGTGGCGGTGGTGATAGACAAAGATGCTGCCACCTTATCTATCCCAAGAAAAACATGGAGAAGCTGGGTAAAACAAAAATACCGGCATTATACCACGGCGAAATATTATAAACCCGTTCATAAATTTCTTCTTGGACTCTACACCTTCTCGCAGTTCTTTTTCTACCCGATATTTATTATTTCCATTTTATTTTATGACTGGAAACTGACACTTATTGTTTTCGGTGCAAGATTCATAGTACAAGCACTCATTTATTTTTTTGCAATGAAAAAACTGAATGAAAAAGATTTGTGGCCGATATTTCTTTTCCTTGATATCTGGATGTTCTTTTATTACATCATATTTGCAAGGTCGCTGTGGCAAAAACCTCAACGAAGCTGGAACTGAGCCCGATTAGCGAATCGCAACCGGCAATATGCAGTTAATTTTAAAATACTTTTCGGATTTTACGCCCGCACAAATAAAACAATTTGCCGCTTTAGAATTTCTGTACAAAGAATGGAACAGTAAGATCAATGTGATCTCAAGAAAGGATATTGACGGCTTGTACGAAAAACACGTATTACATTCATTAGCGATCGCTGCTGTTTTTCAGTTTGAACCAGCCATGCAGATACTTGATATTGGAACAGGTGGTGGTTTTCCCGGAATTCCGTTAGCTATATTTTTCCCTGAAGTAGAATTTCATCTTGCTGACAGCATCGGAAAAAAATTAAAAGTGGTTGATGCAATTGCAGAAGCATTGGAATTAAACAATATAACTACACAACACACCAGAGTAGAGGATATAAAAAACAGGAAATTTGATTTCGTAGTCTCCCGTGCAGTAGCGCCGCTGAAAGATCTGTGGAAATGGAGCAAGCCGCTGCTGAAAAAAAATCGGGAGTCAGGAGTCAGGAGTTCAGAGTCAGGAGTTCAGAGTCAGGAGTCGGGGACTCACTCTGAACTCAAAACTAAGAACTCCGAACTTCCCCCGGCCGGTCTTATTTGCCTTAAAGGCGGTGATCTTAATTCCGAAATATCTGAAAGCGGAACCCGACCCAGGATCTTCGAAATTTCCGAGATATTCAATGAGGACTATTTTAAGTTCAAATACCTGGTTTATGTGCCCCGTTGAATATAAATATACCGGAAAGTGGTATTGCGGCTTTTGTCACGAAACCTACCTTTGAAAAATGAAAGAAATCACTGTTTGCATCGTGGACGATGTAAGCGAGCTAAGGCAAGCTCTTGAAGAGATTGTTTCCTCTTCTAATGGCTACAGATGTATCGGTACTATGACCAATGCGGCTGAAGCGCTTTCAAAAATACCTATACTAAGACCGGACGTAGTACTAATGGATATAAATCTCGGTGTGGGAGAAAGTGGTATTGATTGTGTTAGAGAGTTAAAACCGTTGCTTCCTGCTACAAATTTTATGATGTGTACTGTGTACGAGGATGACGAAAAAATATTTGAAGCCTTGAGTGCCGGCGCCAGCGGTTACATTCTTAAAAAAACCGAGCCTCCAAAATTAATGGAAGCTATAAAAGAATTACATGAAGGCGGTGCTCCAATGAGCAGCCAGATCGCAAGGAAAGTGGTATTTGCTTTTCGCGACAAGCCTCTGTCTCCAGCTCACAGTGCGGCAATTGAACAACTTTCTCACAGGGAAAAACAAATACTTGAAGAGCTCTCCAGGGGTTTGATGTATAAAGAGATCGCCAACGTTTTATTTATCAGCCCCGAAACAGTGAGAAAACATGTTTACCATATTTATGAAAAGCTACATGTTACTAACCGTGTAGAAGCCGTAAATAAATATTTTGGTCGTTAAAAACCCCGGTTTTCTTCGCAATTACCATAAAAAATACCACGAAAGTGGTATAGGCCGTCAATAATCAGGTTCCTAATTTTATTTCCTGTTTTTGAAGGGTCCTTAAATTAACGTCCATTAATCCTAAACCTTTCCGAAGAAAATAAAATGTCTTAAAGCTAAACCCGGCGCAAGTTCCGGGTTTTTCAATTCTATAATTCAAATCAAAACTTTAGTTCGATCTTATTGTTTTTTCGTTCCACATCTGCCAGCCGATGTGACGGATCGATTTCTCCAATTGCTATATCGGCAAGCTTTTTTGATGTTTCAATAATATAAGTACTATGCGTCCATTTCCAGGGTTCATATACTTTGCGTGGAAATGTGGCGTCTTCCACAGGTTTTTGTCCAAACATAAGATACATGGGAATATAATGAAGTTCTTTGCTTCCATCTTTAAATGTAAGTTGAAAGTCTATTGGCATTGGTACCGCTCCAGCTCTTTTGATCCTTACTTTAGTTTTGGCGCCTTCTTCCCACAAGCTGTCGATGCTGTAATCAATCGTTTTGGTCGAGCTGATCCAATAGTCCCTATACCAGTCAAGCTCCATGTTACTTACTTTTTCAGCTACTCTTAAAAAATCATTTACATTAGGATGTTTAAATCTCCATAGGCGATAATACTCGAGCAATATTTTTTTCAAGTTTTCTTCACCCGCAATATAACCCAGCTGCGAAAGAAAAACACATCCTTTTGAATAAGCTCCAGAACCATAAGCGAGATTGGTAGTGAAATGATCAGCATGGGTTGTCATCGGTTCCTCCCTACCGCTTTTTACCAATGAATAATAACTGCCATAATTATCTTCATGGGAAAACCCGCTGTAATTATTAAGGAAAGCCATAGTTCGATCTGTTGCAAACTCGGTAAAGCCTTCATCCATCCATGCATACTCAGATTCGTTTGTACCCAACATTCCATAGTACCAATTATGTAACCATTCATGAAGCCATGCACCCGGTGACGCTAATAAAGTAGCCATCGGGTATTCCATTCCGCCATCACCACCGTGAATAAATGAAAATTGTTTGTAAGGATAATCGCCAAAATTTTTTTCGATAAAGGGCAACACCTTCTCTGCGTTATCTAAAATATCTTCCCATTCTTTTACTCCCGATCGTCCACCTGCCTTATATAATAAATGGAAAACAAGACCGTCTCTTACCTTTCTTGTTTTGTGAATGAATTCCGGGTCTGCCGCCCACATAAAATCATGAACATTTGGTGCGATAAAGCGCCATGAGAGTTTGTTTGCTTTCGGGCCTGGAACTTTTACTCCGGCCTTTTCATATCCGAAACCTATCTGGTCAGCATTTTGCAAATAACCAGTGGCACCAAGAATATATGATTTATCAATATTAATTGTCACATCAAAATCGCCCCACACTCCATAAAACTCTCTTGCAACATACGGAGTCGGATGCCAGCCCTGATAATCATATTCACACATTTTCGGATACCACTGACTCATCGAATACCGGACCCTGGTGCCCGGATTATCTCTTCCGCTCCTTCTTATCTGCAAAGGAACTTGTGATTCAAATTCCATGTCAAAGACAACTTTTGTTCTTGGAAGAATGGGTTTATCCAGTTTGACTTCAAGAATTGTTTCCTGCACTACGAATTGCTGCGGACGTCCATTCATTTTTAAAGCAAGAATTTTATGATACCCGATCTCTTCCGGTTTTAAATGCAGTATCCTATCCTTTACTCTTGGATCCCAATCCTGACGATTCCCGAAAAAAGTCTGCCCGAGTGCCCGGCTACGGGTATCCATCATACTGTTTGGCTGAAAAGCGTTAAAATATAAATGATAAAAAACACGGGTGAGTGTATCCGGAGAATTGTTAGAATACTCCAGCGTCTGTTTGCCTGTGAACTGGTTCGTTTGCACATTCATATCAATATTCATCGTGTATTTTACACGTTGCTGCCAACGGTCAGGTTGTGAAAAGGACGCCATATAACAAAGACTGCCTATAATCAAAAGTACTCCCCTATTTTTCATCATATTTTATTTGAGGTCGCAAATTTCGATAAATACCTTTATATCGAAATAAAAATAATAGAACTACTCCGTGTGTTCAATGAATCAAAGACGTGCAAAAGAAGGAAAATGACACAAAAATTTGTGAAATTTAATTTTTCCCTTGAACTATTAATACAATTTCACCTTTCACCGTTTTTTGTTTAAAATATTCATACACTTCTTTTAAGGATCCTCTCTTATTTTCTTCAAACATTTTAGTGAGTTCGCGGCTGATGCTGCATTGTCTTTCTTCTCCAAAAAATTGAATGAGGTCGGCCAGCGTTTTCACCAATCGCAGGGGAGATTCATAAAAGATCATCGTTCTTTCCTCTTCTACTAATGATTTTAAAAGTGATTGTCTTCCTTTTTTTAATGGAAGAAATCCCTCAAATACAAACCTGTTTGATGGGATTCCGCTATTGACCAATGCAGGAACAAAAGCGGTGGCTCCTGGCAAACATTCTGTTTTTACATCATTTTTTATACATTCTCTTATTAATAAGAATGCCGGGTCTGAAATACCCGGCGTACCGGCGTCGGTTACTAATGCCATCTTTTTTCCTGCCATCAGTTGATCAACCAAATGCTGCAACACTTTGTGTTCATTGTGCTGGTGGTAAGGTGAAATTGGTTTTGTGACCTGGTAATGATTTAACAAGTGGGACGTTGTTCGTGTATCTTCGGCAAGAATAAGATCTACTTCTTTCAAAACATCCAATGCTCTGAGCGTAATATCTTTTAAATTGCCGATTGGAGTAGGAACAACATAGAGCAAGCCCGCTGGGCCCCCAAAGGGGGAACCTGTATTGATTTTGTCCTCTCCTTTTTGTCTGTTACTCAATTCGAAGGATAATAAATGAATTACTTTATTCCCGGTTAGGGGTTGGAAGGTTCACACGCGACTTCAAAATATTCCATCACCGGGTTTGCAAGCAGTTTTCTACTGGCTTCTTCGGCTAATTGCTTTGCCTGCTCAGGTGAAGCCGCATTTAATTGCAGTGTAATGTTTTTTCCGACTCTCACATCCTCCACGCCACTTAAACCAAGATTTTGAAGACCGCCCATCACCGCTTTTCCCTGCGGATCCAATAACTCTTTTAATGGCATTACTTTTATTTGAACAGTATATGTCATGCTGATTTATTTTTAAAGATCAAAGATACTATAACATAGGCTACCAGTAAGATCGGAACTGCCGCCCACTGCAATAAAACAGCAGCAGTGATTCCAATGATAAGAAGTAAATATTTTGGCAGATTATTTTTAAAACCAAAATCTTTGAACTTAAGGCTCATTAATGGCAGATTACTAACCATCAAAAAAGAAAGAAGAATAATTACTAAATAAAGTATCCATTTGTTGATAAGAAGATCAGTAATGTTTACAGATGGAAACCAGATTATTAATGGTAACGAAGCAACAAAAAGTCCTGCTGCGGGTGTAGGCAATCCTTTAAAGGTAAATTGTTGTTGTTCATCCAAATTAAATTTTGCCAACCGCCAGGCCGCTGCGCAGGGAATGACCAAAGCCGGCAAGAGGAATGCAATTGAAACATCCAATCCGCCTTCCTCTTTTGCATAGCTTATTCTCAAAAGCTGATATATGATCAAACCCGGAGCGACGCCAAAACTTACAACATCTGAAAGTGAATCAAGTTGTTTCCCCATAGGAGAAACTGCTTTAAAAAGACGTGCAAGAAACCCATCGAGAAAATCCACAATAGCGGCGCAAAAAATAAGAGCTGCCCCCCAGGTAATCTTCTCAGGAAGATCAACTTGTGTATACCCTTCATTATCTATAAAGGCAATAGTTTGCCCCGTTTGTAAAATAAAAATAATGGCAGTTGTGCCAAGAAAAAGATTCAGTAAAGTAAATAGGTTGGGGATTTGCTTCATGTTTGTCAACAGTCCACGGTCAACAGACCACGGTATTATTCGTTTAAGGAATTTCTCAATGCTTGTATCATTTTTACAAGAGTTTCAATTTTAGAATATAGTTCATTAAATTTCTCATCAGAAATCCAGGTCCTTCTTTTTGCCAAATATAAGCAACCAACAACTTCCAGTGCAGATCGATTTGCAATTACAGGAAATCTTTTAAACTCCGCATTCGTTAACCCTGGAACCTTCTATTATATTCAAGGAAACTGAATTGGCAGCTCTTCGAATTTGACTTGACAATGAATAAATCTCATGCTTAGAAAAGGTTTGTGCAAGTAAATCGACATCATCAGCCAACTCTAAAGACAAATGCCAAATTCTTAAACTTTCAAACTTGCTATGGACCATTGACCGTGGACCATGGACTATCTTTTCATTAAACTTTCAATCTCTTCCACAGTTATCGGAATATTCTTCATCAAATCTTTATTCCCTTGTCTTGTAATCCACACATTATTCTCAATCCGGATTCCCATTCCTTCTTCTTCAATGTAAATACCAGGCTCAACCGTAAACACCATTCCCGGTTTGATCGGCTCTGTCATTGTACCCAGATCATGCACATCAATACCAAGATGATGAGAGATGCCATGATAAAGATATTTTCGATACGCCCTGTTCTCAGGGTCTTCATTTTTTACCTCTGACTTTTTCAATAACCCGCCTTTCAAAAATAATTCCGTAGCCACATCTCCTGCTTTTTCGTGATACTCCAATATAGAAATTCCAGGTCGTAGCATCTCTTTACAACGCTTATGGAGATCAAGACAAATATTATAGACCTTTTTTTGTCTTGCCGTGAATTTGCCGTTGACAGGAATTGTTCTCGTAAGGTCGGCATTGTATCCGCCATACTCAGCACCAAAATCCATCAGTATCAGCTCACCAGTCTTACATTCCTGGTTATTGGAAACATAATGAAGTGTTCGTGCCCTATCACCGCTGGCGATAATGCTTCCGTAAGCCGGACCTGTAGCTCTTTGCATCAGGAAAGAATGAAATATCTCTGCCTCAATCTCGTGTTCCCACACACCCGGCTTTATGAATTGAAGTAAACGACGGAATGTATTGTCAGTAATATCTATTGCCTTTTGCATTACTTCAATTTCCAATGCAGTTTTTATCGCACGAAGTCGTTTTAAAATTTGCGCACTTCGTCTATAATTATGCAAGGGATATTTTCTTTTCATTTCCTCGGCATAACGATAATCCCTTACAGGCACCCAATTAGCCTTACGATCATGTTCATTTGTGTTCAGGTAAATACTATCACTCCAGTGGATCCATTTCTGCAATAACGGCTCAAGACTGTCGAGCCATACTATATTTTCTATACCTGAAATGGCAGTCGCTTCCTGCTTACGTAATCTTTTCCCATCCCATTTTTCCTTTAATTCATTTGGACGAACCAGCACCAGTACTTCACGAAATTTAGTTTCCGGATTGTCCGGAAAAAGAATCAACATACTGTCTTCCTGCATCACACCTGTTAACCAAAATAGATCGGAGTTTTGTTTGAACTTGTGCAACGCATCCGCATTCATTGGCAGTTCATCGTTGCTATTAAAAATGGCGATCGAATTCGCAGTCATCTCTTTTAGAAACCGTTGCCTGTTTTGGATAAATAGTTGAGAGTTCAGGGGGAAATATTTCATGACAAAATTATTTTTGAAGGTATCAGCAAGTTTTGGCGGAGCGTTGTCGTTTTCCCCAAAAGTTGATAAATCTCAAGCAAAAAGACCATCGCACATCACCTTTTGCAATAGTACTATTAATCAATGACTTTCGTGCGTCGCCTATCTAAAAATCATTGGGTTGCAGTGTGTCCCACGAACACTTGTTTGTTTTGAATAGGGTTTGTGCCCTACCTTTGCCGTCAACGTAAATAAAAAGCTTGGCTATGTCAGTACCGACCATTTCTTTTCCCACCAAAAACTTCATGAAATCTGTTTTAAAGTTCTCCGAAAATGTTCATTATCAAACTTCTCCGGGTGACCTTGTTCTCGATACGCTTCGGCTTGGTGAAGGTGTTTTAAGCGATACAGGAGCATTAGTTATTCAAACCGGGGAATTCACCGGGAGAAGTCCAAAAGATAAGTTTACGGTGAAGGATGAGGTGACCGAAAATACAGTTCATTGGAACGAATTCAATATTCCAATTGACGAAAGATATTACCACATCATTTATAAAAAAATGATCGATCACCTGGAAAAGCTTCCCGAGTTGTGGGTGAGAGATTGCTATGCATGTGCTGATCCACGTTACCGTCTGAATATTCGTGTCGTCAATGAAAAACCATGGAGCAATCTTTTTGCATACAATATGTTTTTAAGACCGACCGAAGAGGAACTTGAAAATTTCAAACCAGAATGGCACGTGATAGCTTGCCCCGGATTAAAACTTGACCCACAGGAATGTGGCACAAGACAACATAATGTTTCGCTTGTTTCTTTCAAACATAAAATGATCCTGATCGCCGGTTCTGGCTATACAGGTGAAATGAAGAAAGGAATTTTCACCATCCTGAATTATATTTTGCCACAGGAAAAAAGTGTGTTAAGCATGCATTGCAGTGCAAACATGGGGGAAAATGGTGACGCCGCTATTTTCTTTGGATTGAGCGGCACGGGTAAAACTACACTTAGTGCAGATCCAAACCGTATGTTGATTGGGGATGATGAACATGCCTGGACATCAGATAACATTTTTAACTTTGAAGGAGGTTGTTATGCAAAATGTATACACCTGACTGAAGATAAGGAACCTGAAATTTTCCAGGCGATCCGTCACGGAGCTTTAGTTGAAAATACAAAATTCTATCCCGGCACAAACAAGATCAATTTTGAAGATGCCTCAGTTACCGAAAACACAAGGGTTTCTTATCCTTTGGATTTTATCAGTAATGCGCATGAGCCTTCAATAGGTGGCCTGCCAAAAAATATTTTCTTTTTAACCTGCGATGCTTTTGGAGTGCTGCCTCCGATCTCGAAACTTACTCCCGGTCAGGCCATGTACCAGTTCATTAGTGGTTATACCGCTAAAGTAGCGGGAACAGAAGCCGGGGTTGTTGAGCCTAAGCCAACTTTCAGTGCATGTTTTGGCGCCCCGTTTCTTCCTTTGCATCCTGGCAAATACGCAATGATGCTTGGGAAAAAAATGCAGGAAAATAGGGTCAACGTTTGGCTGGTCAATACCGGCTGGACCGGCGGCACTTATGGTGTCGGTAAAAGGATGAAATTATCTCATACACGAGCCATGATCACTGCAGCTTTGAAAGGCAAGCTTGATAATGTGAAATTTGAAAATCATGAAGTATTTGGCGTCGCGTTCCCAACCAGCTGCCCGAATGTTCCTGCAGAAGTATTGAATCCACGCAACACCTGGACTGATAAAAATGCTTATGACGAAAACGCAAAACGCCTTGGTGGATTATTTATAAAGAATTTTGAAAATTATACAGCCGGTGTTTCTGAAGAGGTACTTGCGGCCGGACCGAAAATATAATACCGATCAATTGTTGCTTGCCACAAACCCCGGTAATACCGGGGTTTTGTTTTTATCGTTTCCCAAATATTAGTTTTCCTTTATGATTTTGCTTTAGAATTTTTTCATCATTTTGGTGTTATATTTCTGTATGAAAAAAATCCTTGCTTTCCCGGTATTGATCTTACCATTGCTGGTTTTATCTCAATTAGAAGAGGACCATATAAAATGGCAGGAAAACAGAAAACTCACCTGGGAGGACTTTAAAGCAGCGCCATTGAAAATAGGAAATACAGCTGCAATGACGACAACTCACCTTGGATTTTCATATAATATTAAAAATGGGATAGTAACCTACAAGATCGAATGCAGGTTTGAAAAAAATAAATCCTGGGGACTTGTAAAAAATGATTGGGTCCTTAAACATGAACAAGGTCATTTTGATATTGCAGAGATTTTTGCAAGAAGTCTGAATAAATCGATCCACGAATACCAGTTTAATAAAAGCAGTTTTCAAAAAGATCTCGATGCCATTTATAAATCTGTAGTAGCCGAAAAAGAAAAATATCAACAACAGTATGATGATGAGACCGATTATAGCCGTATTAAGCTAAAACAGGAAGAATGGCTAAAGAGAATCGAACTTGAATTAAAACAAACCAGGTCCTGGGCTGGCTATTGAACAGGAATTATAACAGTGATGGTTTGTTCCCTGTACGCATTTACATTTAGATAAGATCTCGAAAAGAATAATTTTCTGTAGGTAAAAGGGTTTATTTAGAGATGCCTGTTAAAGAAATCTCCATAACGTGAAATAAACATTTAGGATCAGTTCTTCTCTTTCACAAAAACCAGTATTTGTCGTTTACTGGATTTTCGTGGTGCCCCATTAACGACCTGGGGAGCTAACTGAGGGGCATTTGGCATCATCCTTTCCTGGATCAGATTCACGAGAGATTCACTTTTTGGATCGCAGATTATATTTTTCGTAGACACTACACCATCTGTTCCAATTTCATATTCTAATGTTACAGTATAACCACCTTTCTTAATTTTCTTTGTAGTTAGCATTTCTGTATTGATGATCTTAGTGTATTCGTCGACAAATTTTTTCCAGGTTCTGTTATTATCTGAATATTTTAGCTCAGTTTTTTCCGGACTAATTTGTTTTGCCGCCGGATCAACTTCAGTCTTTCCGGTTGCTGGATCAATTTCTGTTTTTTTGGTTGAATCCTTGACGATCTTACTTTTCGCCACCAATGCAGAATCGGCTTTCAGCTTTCCACTAAAAAGAGAATCCCTCAATGATTTTTGTGAAAAACAAGTTGAGCTGATAAATAAAACAAGTACTAAGAATATTCTGTTCATACAAATTAAAATAAGAGGTGTTTGTAAAGGTATTTTATAATCTAGCTCTTAATGAACAGCAAATGTTAATTTTTTTTGAGCCCTTAAGATCTTTAAAATAACCCATATATCTGGCTATCAACTTTGCGTATTATTTCACCCAGGTGCTCCTCGTTTTCGGGGAATTTATTTTTATCAATATCAATCACCAGCAGCGGACCTTCTTTGTAGGCATCGATCCATTTGTTGTAAAATTCATTTAGTCTTTTTAGATAATCGAGCCTTATATTTTCTTCATATTCCCTTCCCCGTTTTTGAATTTGGCCTACCAAAGTTGGAACAGATGCTTTCAGATAAATAAGCAGATCGGGTGGTTTTACCATTTGTTTCAATGTCTGGAAAAACTGGAAGTAATTATCAAAATCTCTTTTGCTCATCAATCCCATCTCATGAAGGTTGGGAGCAAATATGTGAGCATCTTCATAAATGGTTCTGTCCTGAATAACAGTTTCACTTCCTTTTTGAATATCCACCAATTGCGACAAACGGCTATTTAAAAAATAGATCTGGAGATTAAAGCTCCAACGGGGCATGTCCTCGTAAAAATCATACAGATACGGGTTGTGATCTACATCTTCAAATTGCGGGATCCATTTGTAATGCTTACTCAACAATTCGGTCAATGTCGTCTTTCCCGCGCCAATGTTGCCCGCTATTGCAATATGTTTAGGCTTAGTCTTTGATTTTGCCATACCCCTGTCTCCGCCCGGGCGGAGCATTTAGTTTTGGAGTTAATAATTAATTCGATAAACTGAAAATAAATAATCTTTTCTATTCATAGGTGAATATCTTCGATTTCTTTACGCCCCTGTAGGCGTGGCAGTAAAATATTTTAGTCCCATTGCTTCTCTTACCAGTTCCATTGTAGCCTTCGCACTTTTACGTGCTTTTTCAGCTCCCTGTTCCATTACCTGCCGTAGATATGTTTCATTACCAAGAATTGAATTTACTTTATTTCTGATCGGTGAAATAAATTTCACCATATCTTCTCCTAACTGTTTTTTCATATCGCCATAACGGATGGTGCAATTGTTATAATCCTCACTGAATTTTTTCACGGTAGCTTCTTCACTCACCAATTTCATCAATAAAAAAATATTTTCAATGTACTCTGGTTTGGCGGAGTTAGGCGCCGTAGGTCCGCTATCGGTTTTTGCCCGCATTACTTTTTTCCTGATAGCATCATCATCATCGGCAAGATAAAGTGTCGCATACTGGTTTTCACTTTTGCTCATCTTTCCTGACCCATCAAGACTGGGCACTTTCACTAATTCAGAACCATAATTAAAAGCATGGGGCTCAGGAAAAACTTCACCATACCGATGATTAAATCGTTTGACAAAATTGCGGGCCATTTCAAGATGCTGTTCCTGGTCCTTACCTACCGGCACAAGGGAAGCCCGATGCAGAATAATATCTGCCGTTTGCAGCACTGGATAAGTCAATAATCCTGCATTACTATTATCTGGTTGCAATCTTACCTTCTCCTTGAAAGTAGTTGTCTTTTCCAACTCTCCCTTGTAGGCCAGCATGTTGAGATATAGGTACAGTTCGCTGGTTTCATAAATATGGCTTTGACAATAAAGAGCTGCCTTATCGGGGTCAAGTCCGCAGGCAATATTCTCAGCTAATACCCTGTGAACATTTTGTTTTAGTTCTTTTGTATCCGGATGTGTAGTTAAGGAATGCAGATCGGCCACCATGAAAAAACACTCATATTCCTCCTGCATGCGCACATAGTTTTTTACAGCACCAAAATAATTTCCGAGGTGTAAAAAACCAGTGGGTCGAATCCCGCTCATTACAATCTCTTTCTTTTTGCTCATGCGGCGGCGAAGATAATGAGAGTTTGGGGTTTATCGTTACCACGATTCCGGAGCCATTCATCAAAGTTTTGGAAATTCCACGCACGATAAACCATAAACTATAAACCATAAACTATATTTGTCTGATGGAAGTAACTAATGCTTTGGTAGATAAACTGGCTCATTTGTCAAGGCTGGAATTTAATTCCGAAGACAAAGAAGGAATAAAAAATGACCTGCAAAGAATGATAAGGTTTGTAGAAAAACTTGACGAGCTTGATCTTGAAGGGACTGAGCCGCTGCTTCATATGTCCGACAACATAAATGTATTAAGAGAAGATGAAATAAAAGGATCCGTAAGCCGTGAAGAAGCATTAAAGAATGCACCGGAGCATGACGATAAGTTTTTTAAAGTACCTAAAGTGATAAAAAAATAAAGCAACCCACATCAGCATATGAACAGCGTTATACACCTGGATCAAATCAAGAAGAGTTATTTCATGGGTAAAATGGAATTACAGGTATTAAAAGGGATCAGCCTGGATATTAACCGCAATGAATACGTGGCACTGATGGGTCCTTCGGGTTCCGGTAAAAGTACACTGATGAATATAATAGGTTGCCTTGACACGCCTACTGCGGGTACGTATATCTTAAATGGTCATGATATTAGTGAAACAGAAGATAACAGGCTTGCCGAAATAAGAAATAAAGAAATAGGGTTTGTTTTTCAACAATTCAATTTATTGCCAAGATTAACTGCGCTTGAAAATGTTGCCTTACCATTGGTATACGCCGGCATGGGAAAAAGGATACGTACTGATAAGGCAAATCATGTGATGGACCTGGTAAACCTTACTGACCGGAGCCATCATAAACCGAATGAATTGAGTGGAGGTCAATGCCAACGGGTAGCGATAGCAAGAGCATTGGTGAATGATCCTTCTATCATCCTGGCAGATGAGCCCACTGGTAATCTTGATACAAAAACCTCTTACGAGATCATGGAGATATTTAACAAGATACACGCCAATGGCAATACAATTGTGCTGGTCACACACGAAGAAGATATTGCTAATCATGCCCATCGTATTGTACGGCTTCGTGACGGTCTCATTGAATCAGATAAAAAAAACGAGAAAGTGGGTATGTATGCACAGCACTAATTGTGCAAAACTTTACTCTAACCAACTGCTGAATTCCGTTTTTCTTTAATGACATTTGTTTGGTCTGAACATTGATTATTAATATGTCCATGAAGATCTACACTAAAACCGGCGATAAAGGAAAAACCTCCCTGATCGGAGGTACAAAAGTTTATAAATCTGACCTGAGAATTGAAGCTTACGGAACAATTGACGAATTAAATTCTTATGTTGGCTTATGTCTTGATCACTTAAAATCAGATAATATAAATAATGTGCTTGCAGAAATTCAGGACAGGCTTTTTACTATCGGCTCTGCCCTTGCCTGTGATCCGGATAAAGAAACTAAATTGAAAATACCCGATCTGCATGAGACTGATGTCGAATTACTGGAAAAAGAAATTGATAGAATGAATGAAGTATTGCCCCTGATGAAATCATTTATTCTTCCAGGTGGAAACATTTCAGTATCGACTCTCCACATTGCAAGATGTGTGTGCCGCCGCTCAGAACGTTGCTGTGTAAGGATGCAGAAAAAAGAAATGGAAGTTGAGCCTCTTATTATCAAATACCTGAACCGGCTTAGTGATTATTTGTTTGTATTGGCAAGATTCGCAGCACATGAATTAAAGATCGAAGAAATTCCATGGAAGCCGAGAATATAGTCGCTTTCCAAACCCTTGACTAAATTTCGGAAAGACTATGTCGCAGTACCTGAAATATTTTTTAATTCCTGCCCTTTGCTTCAATCAGGCGACTGCACAACTCTTACCGTTTAAGACATATTCAACAAAAGACGGATTGATCAATAACCAGGTAACTGCGGTTATTCGGGATGAATTGGGGTTATTATGGATAGGAACTCCTTTTGGCATCAACTGGTTTGACGGCAACCGGTTCACAGAACCTCCCATTAAAACACTAAGCGGGCAGCTATACATCACTAATTTTTTTAAGGATAGTCAAAAAAACATTTGGGTACTTAGTTTTTATAATGGGTTGTATAAGTACAAGAATTTTACATTCACCAACTTTTTGCTTAATCCAAGCATCGCATCCAATTCCAATAATGCGTTTGATATGGTAGAATTAGAACATAATAGCTACCTGATTGCCACTGATCAGAATATTTTTCGGTTTGATGGAGAAACTTTTTCCGTATTTGATACCACCAATAAGGCCATGCACATTCAATTTAATTCAATCGGCTATGTAAAGGATCGTTGGATGTTTTTTGGCTGTTCTAAAGGTGTTTTCATCTATAGAAAAGAAAACGGTAAATGGAAATTTGCCGGAAGATCATTAGTAGATTTCGAAATCAACAGGATGATTATAGAAAAAAATGCTCAGGTATGGATAGCCACTGATAAAGGCTTGCTTTTTTTTGATAATGCAGATCAGGTCATTACCGGCAACCCCACCAAAATACTTTTTACTGATAAACCAATATCCTCCATAACCAGAAATGACCATACTGGACAGTTATGGATATCATCTGATAAATTATACCAGTTGAAGGGCGATCAGGTAGAAAGCCTGGACATAAGCAATGGCTTACTGCCCTATCCCGGAAGAATTTATTTTGACCAGGAAAACATTGCCTGGATCTGCACAGGAAATGGTATTGTCAAAATGGGTAATGAAAATTCTTTGTTTTATGATCTCAGCAAAGGACCTACCCATTCTATGGTCAACATGATTGCCTGCAATGAAAAAAATGAGATTTGGTTCGCCACTTTTGATGGCCTCGGGCAAAAAAAAGAGCACAGTTTTAAGGATCACCGTTTCGTGAATAATAATAAGATCGGCTACGTGGCCTGGCTGCAGAAAACCAAACAGGATATCTTAATGGCCGGTTCGGCAGCGGGCATTCTTGTAATTAAAGATGATCGAATCAGCTTAAAATATCCTTTGCCGACCACAAAATTTTGTGAAGATGACGATGGAACCTTATGGGTGACGACAGAAAATGGCAGGGTTTTTAAATTGCTTCATGATAGTTTGCAGGAAATACGGTTAGAACCTGTCCTGGGCGATTTTATTGATGCTATTTATAAAGATAAAAATGCCAACCTCTGGATTGGCTATCGTGGCTCCGGCATCCGCAAATATGCACTCAACAACACCAGTGCAAAATTGGTTGACCAGTATTCTCCGGAAAAAGGTTATCAGGATTTAAGAATACGCTGTTCTTATACTGATAGCATGGGTAATATTCTGTTTGGTACCCGGACAAATGGAGTTTTTATTATTTCATCATCGAATAAAAATAAAACATGGCATTTCACCACTGCACATGGGCTTTCTGCCAATTGGGTAAAATCTATCGCAGCCGACAAGCATGGCAATATTTATATGGCCACTAATAAAGGCGTGAATATTTTATCAGGTTCTTATGACCAACCATTTATAAGAAAATTGAGTTTATTTAACGAAGACATTGCTGATGCAAGCACTACTATTTATTCCGATGCCGAAAAATTATGGATCGGAACAGAAACGGGGCTAATTGAATATTTTCCACCAACTGAAAAAACAAAGCTTAATCCGCCAAAAGTTTTTATCACAGAATTTTCCATCAATGGCAAAACTGATAGTACACTACCGCCCTATATTTCCACAGCGCAAAAAAAACTGGATGCTGGTAACACAACCATTGCATTTGAATTTGCAGGTATACATTTGGGTGATGATACACCACTCCAATACCGGTATAAACTTGACGGGCAGGACGACGACTGGACTTATTCAGGTGCCAGGAATTTTGTATCGTATAATCTTCCGGCTGGTCATTATACTTTTAAAGCTGAAGCCCGGAATTCGGCGGGGAACTGGAGTAAGGAAGCGGCATCTTTCAGCTTCATAATTCCGGCCCCGTTCTGGAAAACATGGTGGTTTATTACTACCATAACTTTACTTGTATCCGCTTTGATCTTTGTTATTTATCGCTATCGTCTACAACAAACTTTAAAACTTGAACGATTGCGTAGTCGCATTTCCACTGACCTGCACGATGATATCGGATCGACACTTAGTTCGATTTCTATTTTAAGTGAGATTGCGGCAAATGAAAAAGATCATCATCAATCCGGAAATATGATGCAGGAGATAAAACAGAGTTCGGTTTCATTAATGGAAAAAATGGATGACATTGTATGGAGTATTAACCCCCGTAATGATTCCATAGAAGACCTGATGCTGCGGATCAAAAGATTCGCTTCAAAGCTTTTGGAAGCAAAAGAAATTGATTATACAATTGACATTGACGATTCCATTCACAAAGCAAAACTGGATATGGAAACACGCCAGCATATTTACCTGATCATGAAAGAAGCGATTAATAATCTTGTAAAATATTCAAATTGCTCAAAGGCCTGCATAAAGGTTAAGTATGATAATAATTACTTGAAAATTGAGGTCAGCGACAATGGTAAAGGCTTTAATCAGCAAAGCATGCAATTGGGCAATGGTATGATCACTATGAAAAAAAGAGCGGACGCTATAAATGCGCAGATAGAAATTGCTACTGCATTAAATAAGGGAACAACAATATCCCTAAGGACCAAAATCAAATAAATATCCGATAGAAAGTTATTTTTCATTTCACCAGCTTTGCGATATGATTAAAGTGGCCATAGTAGAAGACAATACAGCGTTGCGACTGAGTCTTGAACAGCTTTTCAACCGAACGGAAGACATGCAGTGCGTAGCTTCACTAAGCAACCTGCTGAATGTGATAAGTGAATTCCAAAGATCAGCCCCGCATATTGTATTAATGGATATTGGGTTGCCTAGTATAAGCGGCATAGAAGGAGTAAGAACCGTAAAATCGAATTTTGAAAACATACAAGTCTTGATGTTTACTGTTTTTGAAGATGATGAAAAAATTTTCGATGCCATCCGTGCAGGAGCATCGGGATACTTATTAAAAAAAACACCGCCGGAAGAAATTTTGCAGGCAGTAAAAGAATTGGTTGAAGGCGGCGCGCCTATGAGCCCAAGTATTGCCCGCAAGGTTATCCAGGCTTTTCAGTCACAGCCTTCTAGTGTAATGACCGATTACCAACTGACCGGACGTGAAAAAGAAATTTTATACTCTTTGGTAGATGGTTTAAGCTATAAAAAAATTGCGGAAAAATATTTTGTCAGCATCTCTACTATCCGTACTCATATTTCAAACATTTATCAAAAACTGCATGTGAATTCCAAATCGCAGGCAGTAGCAAAAGTTCTTCAGAACAAATCTGTTTAAACACCAACATAAAATCAGATTTTTATCCGATTGTCTTGCCTTTCCTGTTTCTCTTTCTTTGATAGCTAAATCAACGACAATGAAAAAGCTATGTTGTGTTGTGATCTCGCTGGTGATGATTTCCCTTGTTAATGATGCGTCCGCTCAAATCCTCGATAAGATTAAGAACAAGGCAAAACAAAGGGCCGATCAGAAAGTAGACCAGACGATTGATAAAGGATTGGATGAAGCAGAAGGAAAAAATAAAAAAGAAAAAGTGAAAACCGATGAGGAGGGCGACGTAAAAATTAACAATGAAGAAGGTGCTAAAAGCCATCCGCAAGGATTAAAGGCTTATTCAAAATATGATTTCGTACCCGGTGAAAAAATTGTGTATGCAGAAGATTTTGCACAGGATGTGGTCGGTGAATTCCCTCTTAAATGGAATACCAACGGAACAGGTGAAGTGGTTACAATAGAAGGTTTGCCCGGCAAATGGCTCCAATTGACCGCAGGGACAAAATATGAGTCTCCCTACTCAAACAATCTGCCGGAGAATTATACCGTTGAATTCGATCTTGTTTTGGACTTCAAAGCCAGTATGCATGTTCCAAATATTGAATTTCTGATAGTAAATAACAAAGTTAAAGCCACTTACCTGCCAGGCATGCGACTAATGCTGGCGCCGCAGGCAGGCACCTATTCTTCTCAGGACGAACAGAATTCCATTGACAGGATACGTTTTACTTCGTTTAATGAGAAGGGTGAAAGACACCTCGCGGGCAAAGATCAGCTGATCGGAGAATTTTATAAATACAATCATAAATCAATCCCCGTGCATGTAGCCATCTGGGTACAAAAAGAAAGAGCAAGAGTATGGATCAATCAGACCAAAGTATACGATCTGCCCAAGGCGTTCCCTGCGGGACTTGTGTTAAACAATGTTGCCATAGAAACTGAATACTATGGAAGTGCGGCTGAAAATTACCAGTACTTTATTTCAAACCTTAAAATTGCAGTGGCTCCGCCTGATACAAGAAGCAAATTAATTACCGAGGGTAAATGGAGCACCACCGGAATTCTATTTGACGTGAACTCTGACAAGATCAAACCAACATCATACGGAACCTTAAAAGAAATAGCCACCATCCTTTCTGAAAATGCAGATGTCAAAGTAAAGATCATTGGCCATACCGATACTGATGGTGATGATGCGAAAAATCTTGACCTTTCCAAAAGAAGAGCAGCGGCTGTTAAAACTGCATTAAGCAAAGAATTTAATATTGATGAGTCGCGACTTGATACCGATGGCATGGGCGAAACAAAACCTGTGGCCGATAACAATACTTCTGAAGGCAAAGCAAGTAATCGTAGGGTTGAGTTTGTGAAAATGTAAGATTCAACATGCCCCAACTGAGAATTTTCAAAAAAGATCTACGCGACAATGATTTTCCCATCCTTCATGTGCAAAACCCGATCGCTTAATTGAGAAAGTTCTTCATTGTGGGTTACTATTAGAAAAGTTTGATTGAATTGTTTTCTCAGATCAAAAAACAATTGGTGTAGCTCTTCCGCATTGGCGCTGTCAAGGTTGCCTGTAGGCTCATCAGCAAAAACGATATCAGGATTGTTTATTAATGCACGCGCCACGGCCACTCTTTGTTGCTCACCGCCTGAAAGCTGGTTAGGTTTATTCTCGTTTCTTTCAAAAAGTCCCAGCATCTTTAAAAGTTCCGCGGCCCTATCCCTAACCTCATTTTTTCCGCGGCCAGCCAGCCAGCCGGGAATACAAACATTCTCAAGGGCGGTAAACTCCGGGAGCAAGTGATGAAACTGGAATACAAAACCAATGTGTTTATTTCGGAAAGAAGCGAGTTTATTGCCTGAGAGAACACTAAGCGCCGTATGGTTAATAACAATTTCTCCCATATCTGCCTTATCCAATGAACCAAGAATGTGCAATAAAGTACTTTTACCACAACCAGACGGACCCACGATGGCAACTACTTCACCCTTCTTAATTTCAAGGTTTACCCCCCGAAGGACCTCCAGCGGACCGTAACGTTTGTAGATATTTTTACCGGTAAGCATGCAGCCTTTATAGAATTTAGATAATCAAATATCTGGAAACCGAGCACCTAAAAATAAGCAGGGCAAATGAGGCTGGGAAATTTAAGAAAGCCTTTATACGGGCGGCAAAACTCCCGATTTGGAAAATTCGTTATTAAAGCTACATTTGCGAAAAATTTGGGGGGCAGGGTAAGCGTTGTAAAGGTGAGAACCCCCGATTCCCTGGAAACCAAAAAACCGAAAAATGTTCTGGACCTTAGAATTAGCATCATATCTCGAAGAAGCGCCCTGGCCGGCCACAAAAGATGAACTCATCGACTATTCAATCCGTAGCGGTGCCCCAATTGAGGTGGTAGAGAATCTGCAGGAGTTGGAAGACGAAGGAGGCGAAGTGTATGAAAGCATTGAAGACATCTGGCCCGATTACCCAAGCCAGGAAGACTTTATGTTCAACGAGGATGAGTATTAGACACCCGTTCTCCGCCAGAGGCGGAGAACTTTGATAGATACTAATAAAAAAATAACCGTCTGAATCTCGTGACGGTTATTTTTTATTAGCGTGTTAGCTACTATGAAACTTATGTCCTGTCACTTCCCGATGGCTATCGGGATCGTGCTGTTCACTATCCAGCATCTGCATTGTGCCTAAGCCTGGCGTTGGGCAACAATTATTCAGTAACTCCCAGTTTTTTCATCACCTCATTGCTCACACCCGTAGTGGAATATCCACCGTCATGAAACAGGTTCTGCATGGTCACCATTCTTGTAAGATCAGAAAAAAGTGTGATGCAATAGTTAGCGCAATCTTCTGCAGTAGCATTGCCCAACGGCGCGATTGAATTTGCATAATCAAAGAAATCCCCAAAACCTTTTATACCTGTACCCGCTGTTGTTTTTGTGGGTGATTGAGAAACTGTATTGATCCGAACCTTCTTTTCCACCCCGTAGTGATAGCCAAAACTGCGGGCAATGGATTCAAGCATAGCTTTTATATCTGCCATATCCGTATAAAAAGGATAGGTCCTTTGAGCAGCCATATAAGTCAAAGCAACCACACTCCCCCATTCATTTATCGCATCTAATTTCCTGGCTACTGCAAGCATTTTATGAAAAGACATGGCTGATACATCAATCCCTTTCATGAAATAATCATAATTCGATTCAGTGTATGGAATTTTTTTCCGGATGTTAACACTCATCCCGATCGAATGAAGCACAAAGTCAATCTTTCCACCAAGTACTTCCTGTGATTTAGTGAAAAGGTTAGTCAGCTCATCCACATTGGTAGCATCCGCTGGAATAATTTCTGATTTTGTTTTTTCCGCCAGCTTATTGATCTCACCCATCCTCATGGCGATTGGTGCGTTGGTTAATACGAATGTTGCGCCTTCCTCATTTGCTTTCTCAGCAACCTTCCATGCAATAGAATTGGCATCCAGCGCCCCTGTAATGATTCCTTTCTTCCCTTTTAAAAGATTATATGCCATAGCATTTGTTTTGTGTCGGTAAATGTAAGAAGTTATTTAATTAGCTCGGCCGGGTAGAGTTTTATGATAATAAATACCATGAAGAATGATAAAATAAAAACAAGAACCATTACGCTAAAAAAATAAAAAAGCAATCTGCCAAATCCCTTTCTTGGTTTAATTATTTTTTGCAGCCATTTATTCAGTAAAAAAGCAATAAGGATGAAAACAACAATGATGGAAAGAACAATGATTGATTTCATTTATAATAAAAATTTTCGAAGCAGGAAAACTAAGCCCTTTCAGGCGACTCGGGCGTTTAATTTCCTACCATCTCTCTTGCATTTTCCATCGCTGCGGTTGTGGGTTTTTCGCCACTTAACATTCTTGCTATCGCAGTAATTCTTTCGTCTTTACTAAGTACCCGGATATTAGTTTTCACCTCATCCCTTACGATCTCTTTATAAACAAAGAAATGAGCATTGGCCTTACCTGCAATTTGCGGCTGATGGGTAATACAGATCACCTGGCGGTTAGCGGCTAATTCCTTCATTATGATTCCGACCTGTCTTGCTGCTTCACCGGAAATTCCGGAATCAATTTCATCAAAAATTAAAGTGGGCATATCAAGTTTCTGTGCCACTAAAGATTTAATGCAAAGCATTAGCCTGCTTAGCTCCCCACCGCTGGCAACTTTTCTTATCGGTAAAAATTGTTTGCTCCTATTCGCATCAAACAAAAATTCAATACTGTTCTTCCCAAATGAATTTAACTCTTCTTCATCCCGGATATCAACCTTAAGCTTTGCATTTGGCATTCCGACTTGTACAAGAAGTTTATTTACTTTTTCCTCAAGAGGCTTGACCTGCTTTTTTCTTTCCACCGAAATTTTATCAGCTGCAGCATTCAACATTTGTTTTGTCATTAAAACTTCTTTTTCTTTTTGCAGAATGCTTTCATCAATGTTCAGCACTGCCTGCAGCTTTTCTTCCAATTGTTTTTGGATCGCGAGCAGCTCTCCGGTTGTTTTTACACCGTGTTTCTTTAATAATTTGTAGCCGAGGGAAAGTCGTTCATTTAATTGCTCTATTTTCTTAGGATCATGATTTATTTCGCTGCTGACACTATCAAGATCATCTGTTAGATCTTGCAATTCCAGATGAGCTGACTGAAACCTTCCTATCAATTCGGGCAGTTTGGGATGATAAGATGAATAAGCATGAAGCTGATTCAGTAATACTTTTAATTGCTGGACAAGCGGACGCTCACTTTCTTTTAATTCAAAATACACCTTTGACAATGTACCCTTAATTTCTTCCGCATGGTTAAGCATTTTCAGCTCCACATCAATTTCTTCCAATTCATTTTCACGAAAGGAAGCCTCCGCAAGCTCGTTATATTGAAACCGGTTGTAATCAGCCTCTTTATCAAATTGCTGCTTTTGATGTTCCAGCACATCAAGTTGTTTTTGCAAAACCTTCCATTGGTAATAAATTCCCTTGTATTCATTCAACATCGCCGGGTTTCCAGCCAAAGAATCTATCACCTGCCTTTGGAAATCATTTTCCCCCAATTGCAATGAATCGAATTGCTGATGAAGATCGACGAGCAAATTGCTTAATTCTCTTAATTGCTCCAGGTTTACCGGTGTATCATTTATAAATGCCCTTGACTTTCCGTTTACAGCAATTTCTCTTCTTACTACTAATTCTTCTTCGCCATCGAGTTCATTATTTTTTAGGAAAGCCTTGACATCATTTTTGTCTTCAGTTTTAAAGATCCCTTCAACTATGCACTTCTTTTCTTTATTAACCAAAGCTGAGGAATCAGCCCTTTCACCCAGAATCAAGCCCAATGCTCCCATGATAATGGATTTGCCGGCGCCGGTTTCCCCGGTTACTACATTCATCTCATTTGGAAACTTAATATCTATGGAATCTATGATGGCATAATTCTGAATGGAAAGTTGTTTCAGCATGGTAAATGCAATTTAAAACAAAAAACCCCGCCCGGATAAACCAAGACGGGGTAAAAAAAATCTATTTAAAGT
>JAICGN010000072.1 GCA_025923075.1 Chitinophagaceae bacterium | reverse complement strand
TCATTAAAATTCTTTTCACGGTATTGGATCGCATTCCAAATTCGCTGTATTTGCTTATCCGTTTTTACTAATGCATCATCCAGTTGTTTGCCGTTACCATGACGGTGACCCATTTCATCTGTATACTCTAAATAGACCCAGCTAAGATCCGGCGCCTCTCTCTTTATATATGCTGCTGTACTGTCCGCCACCGCTTCATCGATGAGGTAATAAAAATACCCGGCAGTATCATGGGGATAACGAATAGTGTCCAGCTCCATTCCGTCAAAGTAATATTCGGGTTGAAGATTACCTGCCTTTACAGAATCGCTACCAACCAGCTTTGTCCTGTTGTCAAGCCAGGTAGAAAAAACTGCAGTTGTTTTTTGAGGGTATCCGGTTTTAAACAAGCGATAAATATTCCAGTAATGATAATTTGGCGCTGCAATATCGTTGTCCCACACGTTATGTTTGTTCACCCATGTGCCGGTAAGCAAACTATTATAGCCAACAGCAGAGATCGTTGGCGTTTGTGAATAGCTATCTTTTTCTCCGCCAACATAGGCTCGTGCATAACCGCCTTGTTTGCTGATCGCATTCAAGGCAGGCGTTTGTGTTCTTAATCTTTCAATCACGTCTGCAGGAATACCATCTGCAATTACGAAAACTACTTTCCTGTTTTTTTGCGAAAATAAATTCAGGCACGATAACAAGAGCAGTGAAAGCAAGCTTATTGCTTTTGGCTTTACAAGCTCTCTTATATAATTAAAAACTTGCATGATCATTTTTTGATCCACGGGCTTTTAAACCCAAGTTTTTTTAATCCATTTTGTATTTCAGGACAACTCATAAATAATTTCCATAACAAACCGGTACGATAATTTTCAATCATGACTGGTATAGGTCCCTGGTCAATCGCGAGGTATTTCAAAGGATACCAGTTATCAGTTTCACTAAAAGCATCATAAGGACCAAAAGGTCCCCATACTTTATCATTCATATCATAGTACCAATGTTTCAGCGCCGCCATTGATTGTTCGGGTGAATAAGGAAAAGATGATAGTGCAGCAGTTGGCGTTATTACGCCGAGATCATCTTTTGGGTTAGGAGCATGTGCTGCATAAAACCGGTTAGAGTAACTAGCCGTTAATCCCCAATTGTTTTTTCCATAACCTTTATATTTTTTAGGATTGGTTACACACCATGTATAATTGATCATGGTGTGATTGGTATTTTCTTTCCAGTACTTGGTATACCTGTCCTTTAATCCTCTTGGATCCAGACCGAGGAATGAGTACTGGGACCAGAATAGAGGCGCTCCATTGGGAGGGTTACCCTGGTAGCGCAGCTTCAATCGATATCCCAAAGCCTTATGTGGAAATTTTATTTTACCACCTTCCGCCCAGCCTTCATGATACACTTCTGCAGGAACACCATGTGTAGGAGAGGATGCTGCCAGTATATACATTATTAAACATTCATTATAACCGCGGACTTGAAAATTCATCTGCCAGTCATACACAGGACTCCAATGCCAGTACAAAACATTTTTTCCATTGCGAAACCAATCAAATTCGACTTCTCTCCAGAGTTTATCGATCCGTTGCGACAACGCCTTTTCTTCTTCATTTCCATCTTTATAATATTGGCGAACACAAAGAAGACCCTGTAACATGTAGGAGGTTTCCACCAGGTCAGCCCCATCATCTTTTTTACTAAATGGTTTTACCTTTCCTGTTTCCCCATTCCACCAATGTGGCCATGCGCCATGAAAACGATCCGCCGTTTCTAAAAAGCGAACGATCTTTTCCAATCGCTGAAGGCCTTCTTCTCTTGAGATGAATTTCCTTTCGATTGCAACTATCAGGGCCATCACTCCAAAACCGGCTCCTCCGCTTGTAATTATATGTTTATCATTTTCCGGGTAATCATTGTCAGTATGAAATCTTTCACGGGCCATGCCGCTTACCGGTTCAGCCCCTTCGGTAAAATATTGTATAGTCTGCTTTTGAATTAAATCCAACAACGCCGAATCAGTCAGTTGTTTCTGTTGAGAAAAGACTGGTGCGGTTACAAACAAGAATAGTATCAGGAAAAAAGATCTCATTATTATTTATTTAATTCTTTTACAATTCAAGTATGTTCTGTTATTTATCTTATTAATGTACTTGTTCCTTTTAATGATATCCTTTTTTTTGACGGGTCAGTATATTCTAAGATCCAAACATAAACACCTGTGCCTTGTTTAACGCTGCCAATACTTCCATTCCATTTTCTGTTCCAGTCTCTTGTTTCAAAGACTATTTGCCCTGTGCGGTTATAGACTTTGAATAAAAGATCAGTGGCTTTATAGGCGTTTAATGGCCCAAGAAAATCATTAAGCCCATCACCGTTTGGTGTAAAAGCGGTTGGTACGGCTATATAACAATTGCCTGCAACATTCATAACATGATAAGCTATATCATTGCAGCCTGCAGTATCTGTTACCGCCAGGCTTGCAACGAAGCTGTTTTGGTTTGCCGTGATGCTATAGTATTGAGTGGGTGGATTCGCTGTTGTATCTGTTCGACCATTATCAAAAGTCCATAGACGTTTTGTTATTACACCTTTGCTTATGTCTTTAAATGAAGCAGAATCATAGAAGCGGCATAAATAATCTGTACCCTCTATGGTTGCTTTTAAGGCGATTCTATTCAATACTTCTATTTTAACTTTTGCCGTGTCACTGCATCCGGAAGCATCTGTTACTTTCACGGTGTATTCTGTGGTAACATCCGGCTTTGCAACAGGATTGATAACATTCGCAGATGATAAACTATTCGACGGGGTCCATTCATATTTTATTCCCGAACTTGCATTAAGCCGAACTGAGTTTTCTTTACATATCGAGGTATCAGGACCCGCATCCACATCAGTTCCAATCACGGTAGCATAAGTACTGTCTCTGGTCATGCAGCCACCGAGACTATAGATGTCTACGTAATACCAGCCACTGTCTGCTAATGATGAGAAAAATATATGCGGATAAGAAATATTATCATAAAAACCGTTCGGGCCGGACCATATATATGATGCTCCTCCTGTCACATTAAACTTGAGATCATGACCCGAACATACAGGGGAATTACTGGTTAGTTGATACCCGGTAGGCAGTGCATCCACTTCCACCTTCCTGGTATTCGACGCCACCCTGCAATAAGGATTGCTGATATTTGCTGCTTCACCCGCAGTTATCCTGAATAAAAAAGTATCTGGAACAGAAAAAACTCTTGAATAGCTAAATGAAGTTGCTCCCGGAATGTCTGTCCAGGTAGCACCATCATCAGTGGTTTGTTGCCATTGATATGCTGTATTGCTATAATATCCGCCGACAAAGCCCGACATTGATACAGTTTGGTTATGCTGAAAGCAAACACTTTTGACAATTGTTGTTGAAGGTTCGCTATCAAATTTGATAGTTGCACCAGGGCCAAGTGGTCTTATTTGAATATCGTCTATTGCAAAATCATCTGCACATTCGTAAGTAGCACGCAATAAAGTTATTTTAAGAATGAGTTTATTTATCCCCGGAGGCATTTTAAAATTGAATCCCTGCTCGCTAAATTCATAGCCCCGTGTAGGGGGTTCAGCATAGGAGACAAGTGGAGATGTAGTATCTTTTCTGATTACGTTTCCGGCACCATCTTCAATTCTCAATTCAAATACCGGGTAGTCCGGACCTCGGGGGCATAACTGCCACCCATCGATTAGATCTAAATTGATCATAGCAACGGAAAAACGATATTCTGCTCCGGCACACATGGGCTGATTCACCGTATCAACATAAACGATCCTGTGATTTGTACTGGTAACGTTATTTATAAGCATCATCATACCAAAGTCCACAAAAACATTATTATCATGGCTAAGGCCTATCCATTCGTCATTGAAACAATTCGCTACAGGAACTCTTCTCAATATTGTATAATTGCCCGGCGATGGACAAACCGAGTTTTCAAATGTGAAAAAAGTTTTTCCTGGCGGCAAAGGAGTTCCTATTGTCGAAGGATCGCTGTTCCCTATTCCAAAGTCCTGTTTAAAAACCGGAGGTCCGTAACCATTTTGTGCAATACCAGTCACGCTGCCTTGAATAAGAATCATTAGTAAGGAATAATATTTTAATTCTCTTATCAGCATTTTACCCCATAAAAGTGCTTTTCATCCAATTACTTACTATTATGTATTCAGCGCAGCATTAGTCAAGCCTGATTTTAATCCGTCTTGTAATTCAACAGAATTCAAACACCTATAAATAAGGTGCACTAAAACCTAATGATAACATTCCTGCTTTCACTTCAGGGCAACTGGTAAATAAATTCCATAGCAATCCGCTTCTGTAATTTTCAATCATGACAATAATAGGTCCCTGGTCAATAGCTAAATAGGAGCCGGCAAACCATGGATTATGCAAGCTGAATGCATCCTTAAAACCATATTCGCCCCAAATTTTATCGCCAAGTACATAATAAAAAAACTTCAATGCCTTCATGCTTTCAGTTGGCGTATATGGCAATGACGAAATCGCCGCTGTTGGTGCAATCACGCTTACATCATTTGTTGGTGAACTGGCGGTATAACCATTCTGGATATCACTTGCAGTTAAACCCCAGCAACTATCGCTGTAACCATAAAAGTTTTTCGGATTGTCTTTGCAATATTCATAATTGATCTTCGTATGATTCAAAGTTTGTACCTGGTAATTAGCATAAACATCACTTAGCGAGTTTGGATTAATGCCAAGAAAAGAATAATGCGAAAAGAATAGCGGTCCGCCATAAGCAGGACCTAAGGGAAGCGTTAATCCATAATAACTATTCCCATTTATGAATCCATTACTGCCATTCGCTGTCCAGCCCGAAGAATAGACAACTGCCGGGATCGAATAAGTTGTTGATGATGCAGCAAGCACATACGTTATCAAACATTCATTCCATCCTCTTATTTGATGATTCATTTGCCAGTTAAAGTTGAGGCTCCAATGCCAGTATAAAACATTTTGATTGCTTTGCCTGAACCAATTCCACTCTACCCCATTCCATAACGTATTAATATCATTTCTCAAATTGGTTTCGGTTGCGTCGGACGAATTAAAGTATTGTCGTGCCGTTAGCAATCCCATCATCAGGTAAGAAGTTTCGACAAGATCGGCACCATTGTCATACTGGCTGAAAGGAATAACCAGACCTGTAGTTCCATTTAGCCAGTGAGGAAATGCACCATGAAATTTTTGTGCGGTATTTTTTAAGAATGAAACTATAGTTTGCAATCTGTTCAATCCTTGTGTTCTTGTGATGAAGCCCCTGTCTATGCCGGTAACTATTGCCATAATGCCAAAACCGGAGCCGCCAGATGTAACGGTTTCCGGGGTCGCATTGCTTCTTTCTCTTGCCAGGCCACTAACAGGATGACCATTGTCCCAGAAATATTTAAATGTTTGTTGCTGCACCAGATCAAGTAATGCGTTATCAGAAATAATGGGAAATTTCCTTGATGAATCAATTTTGGTAATGAAACTATTATTCACGGCAGAAAGAAAACTCCCTCCCGTGGAAGATTTAAGATCAGCGGTTATCCTGAAATTATATTTTGAAATATAATTCAACGCCGCAGCTGGCTGAACCAACAATACAGAATCTCTATTCTGAAGCGTTGTGCTAATAGCCGATTCAATACCGCTGATATCCGTTAGTTTAACAGCAGATGCTATAGTAGACGGATTGATTGGTTCATTAAATTCAATTCTTATCAGCGGCAATCTGTTCACTCCGTAAATAGTATTATCAAATGCAACAGAATTGATAGAAATATTTCTTACAGCTACCTGTTTCGGTAGTACTTCGGGAGTGTTATCTTTTTTACAGGAAAAAATAAAAACGAACCCTAACGTCAAAAAACTAATATTTTTTAAATTTCGGATCACTGACGGGCATTTATTTTATCACATATGTGTTTATAGAATGCGGCAATGCCGTTGTTTCTGCAGCTTGTCCATCTATCCATAAAAAGAATGGCGTCTTACTATTTCCCTGATTCATTACAACTACAACAACGGTTCCGTCTTCATTTTTGAAAGCGGTCGTAAGCAATTGGCTGCGGCTGGGACTGCTGATAACTCTTTTTGCACCCGGCTTTATAAATTTGGAAAAATGACCAATGTAATAATAGGAATTAGTATAGATCAGTTTGCCGCTCCGGGTATCGGCATGCACCGGCGCGAAACAAAAGTTCTTTACATGGTTTGGTCCGCCTGTTTCATCGAGTAAAATATTCCAGTCAGTCCACCCAACTGCACCGCTATTAAAATCATAGATCATTGACCGGCCGTATTCTTCTCCTAAGCTCCAGCGATTATAACGGGTGCTGTCAAAGCTTTCCGCACAACCTTCGGTAAACAAAATATTTTTATCAGGATAAACTTTATTGACCAGAGCAACATTGTCAAACATTTGCTGACCGCCGCTCCAATCTTCGTACCAATGAAAACCGATACCCCATGCATATTTTGCTGCTTCCGGATCATCAAAATAGGTTTTTGCTCTTTGGTAAATCAGGTCACGATTATGATCCCATACAATGATTTTCTTATCTGCTAAACCTTCTTTCTGCATTGTTGGCCCGAGAAAGTTTTTAAGAAAATCTCTTTCTTCCTCCGCAGAATAGATACAACTCTCCCAACGTTGCGTCGCCATTGGCTCATTCTGTATAGTGATGCCCCATACAGGTATTCCCTCTTTTTCATACGCCTTGATAAATTTGGGATAATAATTGGCCCAGCTTTGATAAAATTCAGCTTTCAATTTTCCTCCATGCAAAATATCATTGTTGTCTTTCATCCATGCCGGCGGGCTCCATGGGCTTGCATATAGCATCAGCTTACCACCCGCTGCATTTATAGCTTCTTTTATAAAGGGAATACGGTACTTTTTATCATGATCGATATTGAAAGATTTTAATTCCTTGTCGCCATCTGTTACATAAGTATAGCTGCCGCTGCTGAAATCACAACTATGAATATTAGTTCTTGCCAGCGTATAGCCAATTCCATTTTCCTTATCAAAACAGGCCCGGAGAAATTCCTGCTGTTTTTCCTTTGGCAGTCTGGCAAAAGTTTCTGCAGAAGCATCCGTCAACGCAGCGCCGATTCCTAAAAATTGCTGGTAGGTTTTTGTTGGGTCAACAAAAACGGAAACCTCGTTTTCAAATGGCTGTCGTTTTTCTGTGAACGCCAGTGTGCCGGCAGGGGATAAACGATAGTCAGTACTATCGGCGGTTGTATAGACGAGAACAGTTTTGCCATCAGCATTATAAGTAGTTGTTACGTCAGTTGTAGCTTCAGATGTTTTCTCCTGTGAGCAAGCCACGGTTAATAATATGATTGCAGAATAAGCTAGCTTTTTCATTTATTTTTATTTATAAATTTTTTTATTTCATCCCGGTATATGCCGATAAAATGTGAACGCAACAGCGACGTTTTCGGCGTTTCTTCTCCCTCCAGGAAAACTGCAATTGCTTTAGACGGTTGCGCCGGCATATGACAGTCAATACAATTTTTTTCTATAGTATTGATCTGTGAATGTGTCGCTGTTTTAAATTTTTCATTAGTTGTATTGTGACAACTGATACACCTTTGCGAAAACAATTCTGTCTTGCCTCTTTCATTTTTATGTGTATTGTGACAGGTGGAGCATGTCATCGCAGCACTCATTTTAAAACACTTACTTGCCTTCAACAAACCTACCTGGTTGCCATGGACATCGATCTCGCTGCTGTTGAGCACTACATCATCATTTGAGTCGATTGAAAAATAATCTGAAAGATCTTCTCCTGCTGTAAATTCAAAAGAAGGTTTTGTTTTTTGAATATTACCACCATGGCATAAAGTGCAAATGTCCAATTGTTTTTGCCTTGATAGCTTTACAGGATTAACAATATATTTCGCAGTTGTATCCTGCGGGTGTTGAGTTTGATAGGCTACGTGCTTTGCCGCAGGGCCATGACATTTCTGGCAGTCGACCCCGTACATGATCTTGTTGCGATCAAATCCCGTTGGTTCCAAAGCAGGGCCAGCAATTCCTTCAGCATAAGATACGTGGCATTCCAGGCAACGTGAGGTTGCGGGACGGTCAATCAGCACCCTGTCATTTGGGAAACCCGGGCTATTTGACCATTGATCCGCTGCTGTGAAGTAAGTGATCGGTAATTGGTACAACTGATTATTTCTCCATGTTAAAAAAGATTGGCCCATCACGCCGGAACCTATCACCATATCAAAACGCATCGCCCTTTTTTCTTCGCCTTTAAAATATGCTACCTGGAATAAGCCACTATCCCGCTTTTCCATTGATAATAATATTGATGGGGTATACGAATATGTATTTCTCCCTTTTTCAAAACTTCCTTTTATCGATCCTTCGCTTGAAGGTTGGCCCGTCAGGTGGTGTGCTGTATTGAGATGGCTGTCATAAATGGCTTTATGACAACTCATGCATTTTTGGGAACTGGTGTATGATTCAAATGTTATTAATTCTTTGTCAGCGGGGGACTGAGCAGTTTTATCTTTCTCTCCATTACTTACACAACGGGCTAAAATAAATACGACATTTATAATAGCACCCAGTACGATAAGTGACCGACGATATTTAATATTTATCCGCATGGTAAACAGTTAACCCGCTGATAATGTACAAGTCTTTATTTTTTCCTTTAGATCACCATGTATAAGTTGCCGCCGCGCCAGCCGCCAGCGTTGCCACAGCAATCTGCCCCTTATACTTAATATTGAAAGTCGCAGCCGTAGTTCCGTCATTTATTGCAATCAATACTTTTTTTCCATCCGGAGTTTTGAATGCTGCATTAAAAATTGTGGCAGCATTATTACTCTCGATCCTTACAGAACCGGGCAGGACAAATTTTGATGCATGTGCAATAATATAATAGGCAACATTTCTATTAATTGCACCATCTAATGTCAAAGCGCCTTTACATTCGGTACATCCACCAGGCGTATGCGGATTATAACTGCCATCGCTTGCAAGATTCCATTCAAGAGCGACCTTACTCCAATTCCTCATCGATCCGATGATAACATTTTTTAAATGCCACTTCAAGTCACCATTAAATGAACCGTTGCCTGCGGTCCATTGCTCAGTAAAATAAAGATGCTTATCAGGATGTGCAGCATGAACCGTTGATAAAGCACTGATATCTCCATTATATAAATGAAATGCCGAACCATTTACGTATTGTTTTGCAGCCGGATCATTTAAAATCGTAATGGGATAATTTGGGTTATCACAATTATGATCCCAGATTATAATTTTTGTTGTGAGTGATGCGGCCTGGAATGCTGGTCCAAGATGATTCTTTATAAAATGAGCTTGTTGTTCAGCAGACATCACCATGCTCGGATTATTTCCGCCATGCTGGGGCTCATTTTGTGGAGTAATTGCATCAACAGTGATTCCTTTTGCCCGCATAGCTTGTATATATTTTACAAAGTACTGAGCATAAACACTATAATATTGAGGTTGTAAGCTTCCGCCAATGGAGCTTCCATTATCTTTCATCCAGACAGGTGCACTCCACGGCGAACCCATGATCCTGATATTCGGATTGATCACTAATATTTCTTTCAGCAAAGGGATGACATCTACGGTATCTTTCGATAAATTAAAATTGGTAAGATTTACATCGGTTTGTCCTGCGGGCATATCATCATAACTAAAAACTTCTGCGTTCAAATCAGACGCTCCGATACTCACACGCAAATAACTAATGCCAATTGAATTATCATTGCTGCCGAATAATTCCTGCAGTAATGAAGATTTTTGGGCCGCTGACAAACGATTGATATGATAAGCGCTGCCGCCGGTCAACGTATAGCCAAATCCATCAACAGTCTGATATTTTATGGTGCTGTCTATTTCTACAGTAGGATTTGTATTGGTTCCCGAAGCGAAGGGTATCAGGTTCGGTTGTTTTTGCAGCAGATTTGCCCTGTCGCCGGTAGTGATCCATGCAGTAATGCCGCTGGTAGCCGAAGGAGGATTGGGATTAGGATTAGAAGGATCCGGCTGTTTCTTACTCGAGCAATCTGCATTTATACATAAGTATCCTATAATAACCGCAAGTAAGACTCTATTCTTATTCATGTGCTGGTTTTAAAAAAATTAATGGTTGATTGTTTCTCGCAATTACTAATACCTTTCCACCAGCGGCATAATTTATCCATTTTGCATCTCTTGCCTGTCCTGTTATTGATGCAAGTTCCGAATCATATTTGAATGAGGCCTGCTGTTTATCGTATGAAAAGAAGGTTGGTTGCAGCGCATCATAACGACCTTCATAGGGAATGACATTATAAAAATTCCCGCAAGCCAGCCAGCTATTTGTTTTATTTTGATCAAAAGCGGCAAAAGAAAAAATCGGCGCCAGCTGTAATTCCTGCGGGAGATCCATTCTTTTAAAATTTCCTTTACCATCATTAATAAAATACGATGAGGCCAGCACTTCAGCTTTCAATTCAGTATAATCTTTGAACAGGTCATAAAAAATATATTGCACGGTTTTACCTGCTACTTCACTGTATTTTAAGTATGCCTTTTTTAAAACAGGTAACGCTCTTTCCAATTCATCTTTTGCCAGGAATGGATATTCTTTTCCATCAATTGTATATGCCATGATCTGTTCCGTGGAGCCATTATTGTCAAAATCTTTTACATACAGTTTTAACGGCCCACTCTTACCCGGCCAGAATTTATTATTCCATCCCCAATTGCCTGCAAGTATATCAGTAAAACCATCGCCATTTACATCTGTTGTATAAATGCTTTGCCATAACCCAGTTGACTGAGTTATATCAGTTAATGAGAATTTTCCTTTATTGTTTTTGAAGATCTTTACAGGCATCCACTCACCTGCTACGATCAGGTCTTTCCACCCGTCATTATCAATATCGGTAAATGATGCGGCAGTTACCATACCCAGTAAGTACAGTGGTATGATATTATCGCCTGCTTTTGTAAAATGCGCCTTACCATCATTAAGATATAAATAAGATGTCGTTGGTATTCCATATTTAACCGGGCTCGCAAGATTTCCAACAAAGATGTCCTGGTCCCCGTCATTATCTATGTCTGCTACGGAAACACAAGACTTGTTTTCAAAAACTACGGACATTGGATTGTCTGCGCGTTCAAAATGGCCGGTTCCATCATTGATGTATAGCCTGTCAAGCAATGCAAGTTCGTTTGCGGGAATTTCATTGCCACCGGTTAAAACAAACAGATCAGGAAAACTATCGCCGTTCGCATCAAAGAATACAGCATCAACATCTTCACTTATTGAATGAGTGCTGAACACGGCAGTATCGCTTTCTTTAAAAGTTCCATCTTTTTGCTGTATCATCATAACACCCGGTTGAAACTTAGCGCCACATGCAAAAAAATCATCGAGTCCGTCTTTATTTACATCGGCTACTGCAAGTTTTGGACCCCTTGTAGAAAGACCGTGCGGAATAAGATATTGAACGTTGTAATCAAGAAAATCATTTTCCCTGTGTGACCAGTTGCAGTTCACCTGTTTGGTAATATCCTGCATGGCCTCGTTTTTGGGTGGAAAAAAATCATTGTATAAAAAATCCAACTGTGCATCATTTTTATTTATAACCAGGGTTTTATTAACGCCAGGATTTTTTATCAATTGATATTTTTGATTTGGCCATACAATTAAAAGACTATCAATATGACTGAGTGTATCTAGTCCAAAATGCAATTGGTACGGCATGGAAGACATAAATCCTCTTACCGGCATTAATTGCTGGTATTGCATACGATAGCTATCGGGTTTTGCACCTGTATATAAGTAAGCTTTGCAACCAACCCCCATGGTATTAAGACTGTCTCCTTTAAATGAAACTGTAATAAAATTTTTCTTTGGTGAATTGTTTTTTAAAATGAGTGCCGGAGCATTCAGGCAATTTATCACCAGGTCAAGATTACCATCATTATTAAGATCGGCATAAGAAGCGCCATTAGAACAACCACGAAGTTTTTGTGTGCCCCAGTGATTGCTTACATCCTTAAAATTCATATGCCCATCTCCCTGAAATAAGAAAGGATGAGAATCGCCTTCAGGCATGGCAGCAATTGTTTCATCATCATATTTATCCGTAGCATCCATTCCCTGTGCCTTTTTTGTATCCGCAAAGCGAATAAAATCCAAATCAACAGGGCGTCTTACAATACCGCTTGAAATAAATAGGTCTTTGTTTCCATCGTTATCAAAATCTGCAAACAATGGCGCCCAACTCCAGTCAGTTGCGCTTACTCCACTTTGTAAGGCCGTTTCACTAAAGCTTACGCCATTACCATTATTGCGTTGCAAACAATTTTTGGAATATTGGTTTTGATATCCTCGCAATTCCAGTTTGACTTTATATATATCAGGGTTTTCATCACTGCCATAGGTTTTCAATGTTTTCTCATCCGGCGGGAGCATGTCGACGGTTATCAAATCAAGCTGTCCATCATTATTATAATCCGCCACATCATTACCCATGCTAAAACGGCTGTAATGCCTGAAGTGTTTTGCGCTGCTTTCAGTGAATGTGCCATTCCCATTATTTACATAATAGTAATCGTTTTCATGAAAATCATTTCCTACATAAATATCATCCCAACCATCATTATTAATATCAGCAATGGCCAGTCCGAGTCCGTAACCCAGGCTGCTTTGATAAATACCAGCCACTGCAGAAACATCTGTAAATTTTGCTGCTGGTGTATTCAGATCATTTCTATACAGCCTGTCACCTGATAAAGGATCAATTTTTTTTCTGTTTACCGTATCGACAATGTTTTCATGGGGGTGATGTGATTGGTTAAGAATATAACAATCCAGATCCCCATCACGGTCATAATCAAAAAAAGCTGATTGCGTAGTATAGGAAGAAGTGTTTAACCCATATTGCGCACTGCTTTCCGTAAAAGTATTATTCTTATTATTTATAAATAATTCGTTGTGCCCTGTTAATCCATATCTGCCGCTGACAGTGGAAACATAAATATCAAGATATCCGTCGCTGTTTACATCAGCCATTGTTACACCGGTACACCAATCGGCTGTGCCGGCTACAGCTGCTTTTTCAGTGATATCTTCAAATTCGAAGTTTCCTTTATTCAGGTATAATTTGTTATGGCCTTGGCTATTTGCAGCAAAGTAAATATCAACCAGTCCGTCATTATTAATATCGCCTGTAGCAACTCCACCACCATTGTAATAATACAGGTAGTATAGAATATTAAGAAGTCGTTTCTTTTCGAGCGTATTGCTGAAGCTGATATTTGTTGTTGAAGAGGGCAGGCTTGTAAACAGCGCATCTTTTGATCTGCAGCCTGTCTGCAAGAATAAGCTGGTAATAAGAATTGAGAATATGCTGAAACTAATTTTCTTCCAAATCATTTGTGTGATCATTTAATGACTACAGATTTAAAAAGGGCTGGGATAAATCCAGCCCTTACTGCTTGCTAATGTATAGCTCGAATCGAAAAGAAATCTTTATATTATAGTTTGCTGTTGTAAAGCGCTAAAACTTCCGATGCTGTTAAAGCCTTTCCATATAAACGGAATTGATCCATTTTACCAGTAAACCCGCTGATCCAGGCATCTGTCGGTCCTTCTATATTTGCGTGTTTATTCCATCCTCCCACCACTAAGTTGGTTGCACTTGATAAATTAAGTTTGCCAAGTCCCAGGTTTCCTTGAGTTCCCGGTGTGGGAACTTCAACACCATCAAAATAGATCTTTAATATAGAAGTGGTTTCATCATAAGTAAAAGCAAGATGATGCCATTGTCCGTTAAATAAAGGTTTTGTAAAAGACTGACCATTGTATTCCACCCATTTATCCTGTAAAGCAAATTTAAAAGTACACTTGTCAGCAGCGGCATGCTCTACCAATAAAAAAGCTGCACTTCCGTGCCAGTAATCGGCAACTGGAGTTACCAATGAGAAATAAAGCTCCGTATTCGGGTTAACTGTATTGTTTACCCAGAGGGATATGGTGCAACTTGTCGATCCTTTAAAATCATTTGCAGAGGGATATTTTATTGCTTTGGTCGCCTCCCCTTGTATGGCTTTTCCACTGATACCAGTAGTGGACAGCAATGGGTTTTCCGAAGGGAAAGTAGCCCTGATACTGTCTACTGCATTCATCAAAGGATCAGAGGTGGTGCCGTCAAATGCGGCATAAAACTTTAAAGGGCCGCCAGGCGGGTTGGCATCTTTTGGATAGTCGCCAAGAACAGGTCGGTCTTTTTTTGCACAACCGCCCGCTAATATCAAAACGGCCGATATTATACAGAGGTTAATTATATTTTTCATTTATTTATGTTTAATATTTACAAACTGATCAATAAATATTACCATTCAGGATTCTGAACTAATACATTATTTGACCTGTCAATAGCCGGTTGTGGTATCGGATAAAATCTGCATCTGTGCTGATAGCCCAATGGACCAAGTACCGTTAGGGCATCACCCCATCTTACCAGGTCAAAAAATCTCTCACCTTCCAATCCCAGTTCAGCTCTTCTTTCTTTCTTGATTACTCCACGCATTTGTGCCTGGTCGATAAAGCTTGTATCAGGAAGACCAACTCTTGAACGTACCTGGTTTACAAAGTCAGCTGCCTGTGTACCGGTTCCTGTTTCATTGAGACATTCCGCTGTCATTAACAACACATCAGCATAACGGATCACTCTTTGATTTATCCAGTAAGCGCCATCAAGCCATCCTGTAGATTGACGAACCGCCGGATCAGCGTATACTTTTTTATTCCAGTATTTTTGAGGAAGCGGACCAGGAGGAACATCAAAACTGGAGTTAGGAAGTACGCTGCCATATCCTCCTGTTGCTGGATCATCAGATTGCCCGGAGAAAAGAACAGTTGAAGGAAGACGAGGGTCGCCTGCCTCAAATGAATTTACAAATGCATCGGTTGGGACGTTCCAGCCCCAGCCCAGGTTCCAACCTGTGGCATTTGGTGCACGGACACCCTGGCAGGTTGCATACCATGAGCCATGATCATCGGTTCTGTTTGGTCCCATATAGTTTTGCCATTCAAGAATCGACTCACTGCAGTTTTCATTGGCATCTTTAAATATGCCGTGGTAGCTGGAGAATAAAGCATACTGACCCGAACTTATTACTTGTTGAAGGAGAGGCAGTGCAGTTGAAAAATTGCCCCTGAATAAATATGTTTTGGCCCATAAAGATTTAGCAGCTCCGGTTGTCAATCTTCCCGGATACTTTGAACCCCATACTAAAGGCAAATGTGTAGCGGCATATTGTAAATCTTCATCAATCAAAGCATAAATTGCTGCTGCAGGAGATTTTGCAATGTTAGCCTGTGCTGCATTATAAATTCTAAAATCAATTTTTGGAACATCGCCAAAAGTCCTCACCAAATCAAAGTAGGAGAACGCCCTGAAGAAACGGGCTTCGGCAATATTAACTTCCGACTCAGTACCCGTAAGACCTAACGAGTCTGCAGTTTGCAATGCAGTATTTGTTAAATGTATCAGGGAATAATGTGCATCCCAATAAAAGTTGGAAGCCCACAGATCTTTTACATATACAAAATTATCAAACGGCGCTACCCATTCTGCACCGTCAGAAGGCTCACTTCCTTTATGAGAATCATCCGAGCGGAAATTATGCATTCCCTGCCAGGGAATACCGCCAAAAACCTGGCCGATATCATAATCTTTTACAGCGCTATATATTCCAAATACCAATCCTTCTATCCCTCCCTGGTTCAGATCATCGAGGGTAGCGGTTAATGGTTTACGGTCCAGAAATTTTGAACAACCGCTCACCATAAACAACATAGGTATTGCCAGAATAAGAATACTCCATAAGATTCTTTTAATCTTTTTCATATCTAGATGTTTATTAATTTAAAATGTAACATTGAGTCCAAATGTTGTTGTTAATGGTAATGCTCCCCCAGCATCGTCAACACCAAATCTTATCGCACTACCTCCAAACTCAGGACTATATCCTGAATTATTTTTCCATGTTTTCAGGTTCTGGAAATTAACAAAAAGGCGAATATTCTTTGCGTGGATCTTTCCTGCTGTTCCCGGAGAAAAATTATATCCAAGCTGAAGATTCCTGATCCTGAAATAACTGCCATCCTCAATACCATAGGTAGAAGATTCATAATTTATCCTGTGATCCTGGCCCAAAATAGGATCCCAGTTTGAAGTTCCTTCGCCATGCCACCTGTTTATTTTAAAAGCAGCATAGTTTACCCTTTGGAACGGAGGCTCAGTGCCCCCCCAGTTCCTGTAAATTTCATTTCCATAAACTCCACCTACATCCACATCCAGATCAAATCCTTTAAAAGCGACATTAATTGATCCGCCGTATGCAAAGTCGGGAGTGGGGTTCCCGATAAATGTTTTATCTGCAGTATTTATTATTCCATCTCCATTTACGTCCTTAAACTTTAAATCCCCAGGGCCATAAGAAAATTCAGTATTTACCGGGGAAGCAAGCTTTTCAGTATAAGACTGATAAAGGCCTTCTACAATATACCCATAAAATGATCCGATAGGATGGCCTACTACCGTTCTGTTAAAGCCATTAATGATAGCAAAATCTTTGGTCGCCAGTTCAAGCACTTCGTTATGATAGGTTGTAAAGTTACCGCTCACTGTCAGCGTTATACCCGAAGCAAATTTCTGCTCCCAGCTTGCGGATAACTCCACACCATTGTTTTTAATGCTGCCTATATTCGTCAAACCATCGGCTGCACCACTAATACCCGGGATATAGGTCATTAAATCTTTTGTTACTTTACTATAATAGATCGCATCCAGATGGAGGCGGTTTGAAAATGCGGCCAATTCAAAACCAGCTTCTTTGGCATGCACCGTTTCCCATTTCAGATTCGGATCCGGCAAATATGCCTGCGCATAAGCGTTATATATATTGTTACCAAATACAGCGGCTGCGCCAGTTCTTAACCCTGGATAGAAAGGATATGCATAACCGTAGGTATTCTGATTACCTAAAACGCCAATTGATCCTTTTATTTTTACAAAATCAAAGATCTGCTGGCTTGCCATAAAATTTTCTTTGCTCATTTCCCACGCACCTCCAAGGGCCCAAAAGTTCTGCCAGCGATTAGCAGGCGATATCTGTGAAGAACCATCTCTTCTGAAAGATGCATTTAGAAAATATTTTCCCTGATAGTTATATAAAAGCCTCACCAATCCAGAAGCTGTTGAATTCTCTGATTGTGCAGATGATGCCCGTTGAGATTGAGCATCTCCAAATCCATTACTGATATACCAGAATCTTTCATCATCAGGGATTGGGGATCCTGTTGAACTTTGATTCACAGAACCAGATCTCCCAAAAACGCCGGAATAATAAGTAGTAAAACCTGCACTTGCTGTAACATTATGAACATCGGCAATTTTCTTTTTATAAGTAAGGATATGATCCTGTTGAAACTTTCTATATGTATTATCATCTTCAGTTACTTTGGTTGCTGGGCTATAGAGGAATACCGCATCAAGAGAAGGATCATAAGAATTATATAGCGGGGTATATCTTCTTGTGTTGACAGTACTAAGGTCACCATAAAGGGTGGATCTTAAAGTAAAATCTTTTAAGAAATTGATCTCCGCAAATACACTTCCAACCGACCGGTATTCAATGCTTTTTACCTTATTCCACTCATTTTCCGTATATAATAGAGGATTAACAACACCTGAAGTTTGGAGGATTGGTAGCTCAGAATAGAGATTTTGATTCATACTATCCAAGCCATATGGATTTTTTGCAAAAACCGTAGTGGTTCCGGATGAAACAATTGGAACAACTTTGCGGGCAGCATCCAGTATCCATGTTGCATCGTAGGGATTGTGTTGTCTTACGCCATTAAAATTAATTCCCACTTTGATCCCCTTGCTTAATTTAAATTCGTCGTTGAATGATAAAAGGTATTTCTCGAGTTTTTCATGCCTGATCAATCCTTCATCGGAAACATAGCCGATTCCCATCGTGAATTTATTTCTATCTGTGCTGCCTGATACACTCAGGTTGCTGGAGATAAAATTACCTGTTCTTGTTACAGCATCTATCCAATCTGTATTAGCGGTCCAAGGGGTATAATCAAAAGGAGGAATAGGTGTGTTCAGGTTTGCTTTTTCCTCTTCAAATAATGTTTTAAATGTTTCAGCATCGGCAAGCTCGATTTTATCCACTAATTTTTTAAAACCGTAAGAAGTATTAAAGTTGATGAGTACCTGTCCTGTTTTTGCTCTTTTTGTTGTAATAGCAATCACACCAGCGGCGCCTTTCACTCCAAAGATGGCCAGTGAAGAAGGATCTTTCAGAATTTCAATAGATTCAATGTCGTTGGGGTTGATATAATCGATATTATCGTTAAACACCCCATCTACTACATAAAGCGGGGTAACCGAACCAATACTAATCGTTCCACGAATACGAATGTCAGGAGCTTTGCCCGGCGTACCGCTATTTACTACGGATAGACCGGCAACTTTGCCTTGTAATGAAGAAATAGGATTTGTGTTAGGCCTGTCCGCTACTTCTTTGCCGGAAATCTTTACGATCGACCCCGTCAGATCTCTTTTTGTAGCCGTACCATAACCGATTACCACTACCTGGTCCTGCACTTTCGCAGAAGGGCTTAATGATACATTAATCGTAGATTGCCCGCTGACAGATATTTGTTTTTCATCATAACCAACATAAGAAAAGATAAGCACTGCATCATCAGGAACCGTAATGGCAAAATCACCTTTTGAATCGGCAGATACGCCAAGTGTACTCCCTTTAACCCGTACACTTGCGCCGGACAATGGAGTTCCATTTTCATCAGTAATTTTTCCGGTAACTCTTATCTCGGGTGCTAAAGCGACCTTAGCAAAAAGTACAACCAGGTTATCAGGCATTACTTTATAAGAAAGAGATGTACTGAACAAAAGTTTATCCATCACTTCCGGCAGATCAGCATCACGAACAACCAAATCGATCTTTTTATTTACAGGAGCTATATCAGAACTGTAAACAAAGCGATAGGTCGATGCTTTCTCTATCGCCGTTAATGCTTTTGACCATACTGTGTTTCTAAGAACAACAGTGATCTTGTCCTGGCCGTTTGCGAACACTGATAAGTGGCTGCATAAGACCAGCAGAGATAAAGTGGTTACTCTCATGATCTTCAGGATTTTTTCCCTTCCAAAGGGCTTTTTCAAATAGCAGCTAAAAATTTCCCGTTTTGGCATAAATTCGGTTTTAGGGTTAAGCAATATCAAACTCAAACACAAGAGTTTTTCTTGACTCCAATTTGTAACGGGGTTTCGCTGGGGCGGAATCCCGTTCTTATTAATAAATAACTACGTTGTCGGTGCCAATCCTGAAATTAAATGGTCTAGATAATTTCAGATATGACAAAACTTCTTCCATAGTTTCAGTTTCAAAATTCCCGGTGTAGTGAACACTTTTCAGGGACTCATTCGCTATGGTCACTTTTTTCCCATACCACCTTTCTATCAGGTGTCCAATGTCTTCAAAAGTCTCGTCTTCAAAGTATAGTTTGTTTTGTGTCCATGCTATTTCACCAATAATGTTGTAGGTAGGATTTGGTTTTATTTCCCTTACTACAATTTGCGGAATAAGAACGGTTTTGGATTTTGCCAGGTTTACTTTTTCTGGTATTATCTCTTGTTTTGGTTCTTCATTTACCACACTTATTTTTTCGTTGGGCTTTAGAATTATTTTTTGATCTTTCCGGTCTTTAAGTGTAACTTCTATAGTACCTCTTATTAGTGAAGCTTCTGCGATCTTATCATCATTATAGCTACGAACATTAAAAGCAGTGCCAATAACCTTTATATCCATTTTTTTCGTGTGAATAATAAAAGGTTTTTCGGCATTTTTTGTCACATCGAAATAAGCCTCGCCATTTAGCGAAACCTCTCTTATTTCTTTATTGAAATCAGCGTTATTATAGTCAAGGTTTGAACCGGCATTTAACCAAACCTGTGAGCCATCCGGCAATACGATCTTTGTTCGGTTCCCGTTTTTTGTCGCAACAGAGCTGATTGATTTGCCTGCTACTGGTCCACTCCCTGTTTTTTGACTAAAAAAATAAAATGAAGCGGTTCCGAGTGTAAGAAAAACAAGGACCGCGAAAAGAGTAATTCGTCGTCTTCTGAAGAAGCCCGGTTTTTCTTCAATGATGATTTCGACTGAACTGACATCTTCATGGGGCCCATTTGCAAAGAAATCATCTTTATGTTTCATTATATGCCGGACGTAGGCCGATTCATTTACGACTGTGCCTCTGCTGTTTAGCTGTTGCTTCCACATTTCGGTAAGCAGATCTGCCTGGTGATGCAATTCAGGATTATTCAGTAGTATTAAGTGTAGTTCGTGCAGTTCTTCGGGGCCGGCCTCATCGGAAAGTTTCTTTGAAAGCAGGCTCCAGAATTGGTTTTGAGCGTGGTCCATTATTGATAAGGACAATTTTTTCGGGTTGTTCCCCCAAAGGTTTCTGAAATATTTTTAATTATGTCTGAACGTGTAACGGATTGCCCCGCTGATCTTTTTGAGAGCAATCGAGATCTGGTTATCAACGGTGCTTTCAGAAATACTAAGGAGTTGAGCAGTTTGTTTATAGCTGAGACCGTCTTCTTTGACCAGGGTGAAGATCAATTTGCACCTGGGAGGCAGATCATTGATAGCAGCCTTTAATTTAAGATTCATTTCACGGGTTATCATTGCAGCACCGGGATCGGAAAATGGATCTTCCGGTTCTATTTCTACTGAATCCAGATCTGCCAGGTTTTCGCGATGAAGCTTTTTGAGATAATTGAACGTGATGTTTTTGGCAGAAACATATAGGTACAACTTCAAATTCTTTATTTCTTCAACATTTTTTCTACGCCGCCAGATATTAATAAACACATCGGAAACAATCTCGTCGGTCAATTCTTTGTTTTTAGTAAAGCCCATAACAAACCTTGACAGTCTGTTGTAAAACTGAATGAAGAGTTGACGATAAGCAAGCTGATCATCATTAGCGATTCGTTCGCCCAGTAGGGCAATGTCATCCAAACTATCCATAACAAGCAGACGGCTAAGTTAGAATTATTAGCTGAATTAGGAGTATGTTTTTTGCCAGCGGCAAGTGACAATTTCATTTATCATTTTATTTAGGAAACCGATGTTTTCTTACACTTAACTTTGCCTCAAACTTTTTTTTAAAAATGAGTACAGCAACACGGACCAACCATGAGATTGATTACCTCATTCGTGGCGAAGAAATGCAATGTGTCGAAATTGAGCTTGATCCTACCGAAACCGCAATTGCGGAAGCCGGAGCATTTATGATGATGGATGAAGGCGTACAAATGGAAACAATTTTTGGCGATGGAAGGGGGCAGGAAAAGGGTTTTTTTGGTAAGCTGATGAGTGCCGGTAAAAGGGTATTGACGGGTGAAAGCCTTTTTATGACCGCATTTACCAATACCGCCCAGGGAAAGAAAAAAGTATTGTTTGCTTCGCCGTATCCCGGTAAAATCATTCCGATCGATCTGCAGCTACTTGGTGGAAAAATGATCTGTCAGAAAGATGCTTTCTTATGTGCGGCAAAGGGTGTGGCTGTCGGAATAGAATTTCAGAAAAGACTCGGCACGGGGCTGTTTGGTGGTGAAGGATTTATTATGCAAAAGCTCGAAGGTGATGGTTTAGCTTTTGTGCACGCGGGTGGTCATGTGATGGAACGTGAGCTGCAACCTGGTGAGCTTTTGAAAATCGATACCGGTTGTATTGTTGCATTTACACCAAGCTGTGATTATGATATTCAGTTTGTTGGCGGAATAAAAAATACGTTGTTTGGCGGTGAAGGCTTATTCTTTGCAACACTTCGTGGGCCGGGAAAAGTTTGGATACAATCATTGCCCATCAGCCGACTTGCAGGGAGAATTCTTGCTTATGGAACTTATAAGCGTAAAGAAGAAGGAAGCTTGCTGGGAGGTTTCGGTAATTTGTTGGATGGAGATGGAGTGTGATGAAGAAATTTCAAATTCTAAAATCACAATCCCAATAATTATCGGGACCAAATAAATTCAAAAGTTAAAAGTCAAAAATAAAAAGAAGCGTCCCTATAATTTTAGGGACGCCTCTTTTATAAGCGCTATAAGAAAATTAAAAAGCTTTTGTCCCTTTTACTTTTCCATCAGCATCTAATTCTATTATTGGGTAGCCTAATTTTTTGACGCCCTCTTCTGTTTTTGCTTTATCACCTACAAGCAGGATGTTCATTTTAGATGTGTCGATCCATTTTTTTGCCAATGCATCGATTTCAGCTTTGGTCATTGTCGCTAAAATTTTATTTTGCTGATCAACATAATCTGCGGGCAGATCATATTGCAGGATCTGGCCGATAAATCCTGCTTTTTGAAAGCCTGTTTCATAACTCAATGCATCACGCTGCCCTAACGAGTTTTTCATAAAGGTGATTTCATCCTCTGTTATACCGCTGGTAGCATAATCCTTCAGCTCTCTCATTACTTCTTTCAGTGCACTGTCTGTGGCACCGCCTTTAATACCTGAACTAAATTCAAACTCACCGCTATATTTATCTGCGGTAAATGCACTGCGGGCACCATAGGTCCAGCCTTTGTCTTCACGAAGATTGATATTTAGACGACCATTGAATCCACCACCAAGCGCATAATTCATTAATCTGGTTCTGTAAAACTCACCTGTCGCATCATACTTCAATCCGGTGTTGTATCCAACGCGGAATTCAGTTTGGGCTGCTTTAGGTACATCAACCATATACACTTTTGTCATATCAACCGCTTTCACTTCAGGTACAGTTGGCAATTCAATTTTCTTGTTTGGTAAGTTTTTCAGGAAAGAGAGTTTTGGGAGGATCTCATTTTCTTTAATATCTCCCACCACAACTACGTTCACACCCTGGCTGGTCATATAATTATCATAGTAATGCTGGACATCCTGGAGAGTAAAATTCTTCACGGTTTCTTCATCACCATCTTCAGCTACGCCAAGTATGTGTTTATCTCCATAATTGACTTTTGCAAAAACTGCGCTTGCTACGGTAGCCGGTTGTGTTTTTGCGATTTTAAATCCCTCAATTGTTTGTTTTTTTATACGTGTGAACGCATCTTCGGTAAACTTTGGATTAAACATTTTCTCTTCCAGCAGTTTTAGTGTGGCATCAATATTCTTTTTCAAGGATTGAACAGAAAAAGTAATTCCGTCAAGACTGCTTGAAACGTTTACTGAACTTCCCAGCTTTTGCAGTTCACGGCTCATTTGCTCGGCACTGTAGTTCTTTGTATCCTCATTCATCATATCAGCAAAGAAAGCAGCGATACCTGCTTTTTCAAGACGATTTGTTTCTAATAAATGACCACCTGGAATTTTTATACTTAATGTTACGGTTGGTAATTCTGTATTTTCCGTACCGATCGCTCTGATCCCATTTCCAAGATCCGTTTTCCAAAAAGCGGGAACTTTTACAATCGGATTGGGTCCGCTGCCAGGCATTTTAGCCCTGTCAAACTTATCTTTTGCTTTTACATATTTCAATCCTTCGTAGCCGTAAGATGGGGCAACATAGCCTTGCTTATCTATCACATAGTTGTTTTCCGCGGTTGTCAGCTTGTCCTGATCTTTCGGTAGCACACTTAAAACAACAGGATGTCTCAATTTGATATACTCCTCATACACCCTCATTACATCTTCTTTTGTTACTGACTGGTACATTTTGATGAGCTTGCCGATCATATTTGGGTTGCCGGTGTAAGTCTGAAATTGCGCCAGTT
>JAICGN010000071.1 GCA_025923075.1 Chitinophagaceae bacterium | reverse complement strand
GGATTCCACCGTGCGTATAGAAAACCTTGCAAAGAATGGACGCAGTACCAAGACTTTTATTTCAGAAAAGCTGTGGCAGCGGGTTGCAGATAATGCAAGTGAAGGAGATTATGTGTTTATTCAGTTCGGCCACAATGATGAAGCAAGAGATAAGGGAGAACGATATGCAACACCTGATACATTCCGAATGAATCTTAGGAAATTTATAGTTGAGACGAGGATGAAGAAAGCAATACCTGTTTTAATTACACCTGTGAGCCGAAGACGATTTGATAATGAGGGTAAAGTTTTGGAGACACATATTGAATATTCAGCATATGTGAAAGAAGTAGCAGACCAGGAAAAAGTGTTGTTCATTGATCTTGATACGAAAAGCCGCGAATTGTATCAACAGTTGGGAAAGGAACCTTCCAAGCTTCTTTTTTTGCAATTAAGACCGGGCGAGCATCCAAATTATCCTGACGGGAAAGAGGATAATACACACTTTACTGAACTCGGTGCCAGGTTAATTGCCCAGATAATATTGTCGGAAATAAGACAAAAAGCCCCCGAGCTTGCCGACAGGGTTATTAGGCCTGTAACAAAATAGTAAATGACTAAGATAGCCTCTATCATATTATTCGTCGTCTTTGTTTTTGAGGGAATATCACAATCGACTAAAGGCATTACGGGCAAACCTGATACTTCCTATTCTATCCATAGTGCATATACCGGTACGATCAAATCAAATCCGGAGGCTAAAGTCGTAATGGAGAAGCATCCGGCTTCTGTCATTAAAGAAAAAAATATTATCTATTGCAGCATGGGTAATCGACAGCTCTTCCTCGATGCATTTTATCCAAAACAAAAGACTGCAAGAACACGAACCGCCATAATAATTGTTCATGGTGGTGGATGGAGAACAGGAACCAGAACATTGCATTATCCCTTAGCAGAGCGACTCGCTGATTTGGGTTACGTATGCTTTACGCCGGAATACAGGCTTTCAACGGAAGCCTTATATCCAGCCGCAGTATATGATGTGAAAGCTGCAATACGTTGGGTAAGAAAGAATGCAGCTAAATATAATATTGATGAAAATAAAATTGTCGCAGCAGGTCACTCGGCAGGAGGAGAACTGGCAGCAATGCTGGGTGCAACAAATGGCATGAGCTCTTTTGAAGGGGCTGGTTGTGATAAAAATATTTCAAGTAAAGTAAATGCAGTGATCGACATGGACGGACTGCTGGCTTTTATCCATAAAGAATCAGGAGAAGGAGATGATAGTAAAAGAATTTCCGCAGCCACCAATTGGTTTGGTTATTCCAAAACAGAAAACCCTGAATTATGGAAACAGGCTTCACCATTAACACATATTGGCCCGCATACTCCGCCAACATTATTTATAAATAGTAATGTGGCAAGAATGCATGCCGGCAGAGATGATTATATTAAGATTCTTGATGAGTACAATATTTATACTGCGATAAAAGCCTTTGACGCACCACATTCATTTGTTCTGTTTGAGCCATGGTTTAGTCCCATGCTCCAAACAATCGATTCGTTTCTGAAAAAGGTTTTTTATAACGCGGTCCTGACTTCAAAACTTGTTACAGTTGCACAGGATGGAAGCGGCAATTATAAAACCGTACAAGAGGCACTGAACGCAGTTCCCGCAGATAATAGCAGCCAATTTATTATTTATGTAAGAAATGGAGTTTATTATGAAAAACTGTTGCTCGATTCAACAAAGAATTTTGTGACATTGGTCGGCGAAGATAAATTCAAAACCGTTTTTACTTATAACGATCATACCGGAAAGCTGTCTACTTCAGGTGATACGATCAACACAAGAACATCATGGAGTTTTAAAATACTGGCAGGTGATTTTACGGCAAAGAACATAACATTTCAAAACGATGCAGGTTTTACAGCGGGGCAGGCCGTGGCTGTAGAATCGGATGGTGATAAAGGAATTTTTATAAATTGTCGTTTTATTGGTAACCAGGATGTGTTATTTACAAACAGCGAGAAGAGCCGACAATATTATGAAAACTGCTATATAGAAGGCACAACTGATTTCATTTTTGGGGCATCAACAGTTTGGTTTGAGAAATGTCATATACATAGCAAAAAGAATTCACACATTACAGCAGCTTCAACACCAAAAGAAAAAGAGTTCGGCTACATTTTCAATGAATGTATATTAACAGGTGATACTTCTTTGCATAATGTATCATTGGGTCGACCATGGCGGCCCTATGCCCACGTTGTGTATATGAACTGCTTCATAGGGGCACATATAAGACCCGAAGGTTGGAGTAACTGGAACAATACTGATAATTATAAGACCACACGTTATTCGGAATACAAAAATTATGGCCCATCATCAGACCCAACAAAAAGAATTGACTGGGCAAAACAATTGACGGATGAGGAAGTAAAAAAAATTACTATTGCAAATGTTTTGAACGGTTGGAATCCTTTAAATAAATGAGCCATGTTTCTCGTTACCGAAAACAGGAAACCGGCAACACTTAAAGAGGAAGAGTTATGAGCAAAATCAATACAGCATTATGTTCCTTTGGAATGAGCGGCTGGGTTTTTCACGCACCGTTCGTTACATCCAATCCCGGTTTTAATTTTTATGGGGTTTGGGAAAGAACAAAAAACCTTGCCCGGGAAAAATATCCCGGCGTCAAAACATTCAGAACACTTGAAGAAATGCTTGCCGATAAAAAAATTGAGCTGGTCATTGTAAACACACCAAGCGTTACCCATTACGATTATGCAAAGCAGGTTATCCAGGCAGGTAAACATTTAATCGTTGAAAAACCTTTTACAGCGACAGTTGAACAGGCAGAAGATTTAATTGCCCTTGCAAAAAAGAAAAAAATAAAACTTTCAGTCTATCACAATAGAAGGTATGACAGCGATTATCGAACTGTAAAGAAAATATTGGATGAAAAATGGTTGGGAAATATAGTTGATGCAGAAATTCACTACGACAGGTATGTGCCGGCATTAAGTTATAAGACACACAAAGAAACACCAACACCTGCAGTGGGTTGTTTGTATGATCTCGGTTCTCATCTGGTCGACCAGGCCCTACAATTGTTCGGAATGCCATTGGCCTTGTTTGCTGATATAACTATTAATCGTCCGGGGTCCAAAGTGGACGATTATTTTGATCTGAAACTGTTTTACCCTGGTCACCGGGTCACGCTTAAATCAAGTTACTATGTAAGAGAAGCGTTGCCAGGATACCAGCTTCATGGCACCCTGGGTTCTTTCATTAAACACAAAACTGATGTGCAGGAAACCGACTTGCAGGCGAATAGAAAACCCGGTGGTGATGGTTGGGGAATTGAACCCGAATCCCAGAAAGGATTATTGCATACCGAAAAGGATGGAAAAGTTATTAAAGAATTCATCCCATCATTGAAGGGTAATTATGGCGATTATTACGATGGTGTTTATACTGCTATCCGTAATAATACAGCGGTGCCGGTAACTGGCGAAGAAGGAATGAATGTCATAAAAATTATTGAAGCTGCAATTAAAAGTAATAAAGAGAAAAAAGTTATTGAATTATGAGGTTACTGATCTCTTTACCGTTATTGTTTTATGTTGGCGTTATCACCGGCCAGCAGGGAGATCTTACATTATGGTATAAAAAACCAGCGACCAACTGGAATGAAGCCTTGCCGATCGGGAACGGCCGATTAGCTGCCATGGTCTTTGGCGATCCGGCGATTGAGCATTTTCAATTAAATGAAGAAACTATTTGGGCGGGTGGGCCACACAATAACATTAATGATGAGATGAAAAATGTAATCCCTGAATTAATAAAACTATTGTTTGAGAAAAAATATGCTGAAGCCCAAAGGCTTTCTTTGGAAAAAATGAAATCTCCTCAAAACGGAATGCCTTATCAGCCGGCTGCTGACCTATTTATTGAATTTCCAGGTCATCATAATGTGAGCAATTACAAGAGAACACTCGATATAAACAGGGCTGTAACAGAAACATCTTACAGGGTGAATGGAATCACTTTCACAAGAGAAGCCTTTGCTTCATTCACTGATGATATAATAGTCCTGAAGCTTAGTGCGGACCGGCCCCAGGCGCTTTCTTTTACTTTAAAAATTTCCACACCCCATAAAAACCACAAAATATATTTTGAGAATGGCCGGGATACTTTGGTGTTGCGCGGCACAACAAGTGATTGGGAAGGTATCGCAGGTAAAGTGATGTTTTCCGTGAAAACCGTTGTTAAGACAGAAGGAACCGGGACAAAGACATGGTTTGGGGATTCAACAATAAAGGTTGCCGATGCCACAACTGCTACAATTTATATTTCAATAGCAACCAATTTTAGAAATTATAAAACGTTGGATGTTGATCCGTCTTTGAAATCTGGCTTCATTTTAAAAAAGGCCGTGGAGGATCAATATGAAAAAAAATTAGAAAGACATATTGCTTTCTATAAAAAACAGTTTGACAGAGTGCAATTTACTCTGGGAGAAAAAAGTTCCGAGTATCTATCAACAGCAGAGAGACTCGAAAAATTTAGTACGGCAAATGATCTCTCATTCATACCTCTGTATTTTCAATTTGGACGTTATTTATTGATCTCTTCTTCTCAACCCGGTAATCAACCTGCAAATCTTCAGGGTAAATGGAATAGCAAACTGAATCCGCCCTGGGATTCCAAGTACACGATCAATATCAATACTGAAATGAATTACTGGCCTGCGGAGATCACTGCGTTGCCTGAATTGTCACACCCGCTTTTTCAAATGATCAAAGATCTTTCAGTAACCGGGCGTGAAGCTGCACAGAAAATTTATAATGCAAGAGGTTGGGTTGTTCATCACAATACAGATATCTGGCGAATAACAGGGCCGGTGGATGGTGGCTTTTATGGTATATGGCCAATGGGTGGTGCCTGGCTTTGCCGTCACATATGGGAACATTATTTATACACCGGGGATAAAGAATTTTTGAATGAATATTTTCCTGTGCTGAAATCGGCAATTGAGTTTTATGTGGATGCACTGCGGGAGGAAGCAGATAATAATTGGTTGGTGATGGCACCATCTATGAGTCCTGAGAATTCATATATGCAGTATGCAGTGGACAATGTAAAGAAACAAAGCGTCTCTATTACGGCTGGCGCCACGATGGATAACCAATTATTATTCGAGCTTTTTTCTTCTTTTATTACCGCCGCTGACATATTGAACACTGAAAAACTTTTTGCAGACACGGTTAGGGAAAAAAGAGATCGTTTGCCCCCGATGATGATTGGAAAACACGGTCAATTGCAGGAGTGGCTATATGATTGGGATAATCCAAACGATAAGCATCGTCATATTTCCCATTTGTACGGTTTGTATCCCTCTTACCAAATCACATTATCGCAATCACAAGAATTGTTTGATGCGGCAAAAAATACATTGATCTCAAGAGGAGACGTTTCTACAGGCTGGAGTATGGGATGGAAAGTGAATTTTTGGGCAAGATTGTCAGATGGCGATCATGCCTATAAGCTTATAAAAGATCAGCTCACCCCTGCAACCCAGGCTGATGGTAAGGAGATCGGTGGCACTTATCCAAATTTGTTTGATTCGCATCCGCCGTTTCAAATTGATGGAAATTTTGGTTGCACTGCTGGCATTGCTGAAATGTTATTACAAAGTCATGATGGAGCGATCGAGTTATTACCGGCATTACCTGCTGAATGGACAGACGGAAATATTAAAGGCCTGCATGCAAGAGGAGGATTTATCATTGATATGGAATGGAAGAATGGAAAATTATATAAGGCAGCTATTTTTTCATCATTGGGAGGTAATTGCAGATTGCGTTTAAAAGCCGGGCAAAAAGCTGCACACGTGAACAATGCGAAAGGTGAAAACCCCAATCCGTTCTATAAAATTGAAAGAATAAAAAAACCATTGACGGGTAATAAAGTTTCAGGGCTTCCTTTGTTCAAAAAAAATGAATATGATATGTCGACAGAGATGGGGAAAAAATATGAGTTGTTTTTTGAATAATTAAAATGAAGTATTTTCTTTCTATAATATTAACTACTTATTCTAATTTATCTGTTGGTCAGCAGATCTCAAAGCTTTGGGCTGCTGACAATGGCGACGGCACGTACAAAAATCCCATTATTCATGCTGACTACAGCGATCCCGACGCAATAAGAGTAGGCAATGAGTATTATATGGTATCATCAAGCTTTGCACATATACCGGGGTTACCAATTTTGCATTCTAAAGACCTCGTGAACTGGAAAATAATCGGTCATGCTTTGAAAAGACAACCACCATACAATGTCTATGATAAAGTGCAACATGGTGCCGGTGTTTGGGCGCCCTCGATCCGTTATCACGGTAATGAGTTTTATATTTATTATCCCGATCCTGATTTTGGAATTTATCTGGTGAAAGCAAAAAATATCATGGGACCGTGGAGCGAACCATTATTGATCGAAGCCGGCAAAGGTTTGATCGATCCGTGTCCGCTTTGGGATGACAATGGAAAAACATACCTGGTGCATGCATTTGCTGGCAGTCGCGCAGGAATAAAATCGATCATAGTAGTGAAAGAGATGAATAAGGAGGGAACAAAGATCATTGGTGATGGCGTGATGGTATACGATGGACATGAAAAAGACCCGACAATCGAAGGCCCGAAGTTTTATAAACGAAATGGTTACTATTACATTTTTGCTCCCGCTGGTGGTGTAAGTACAGGTTGGCAAACTGTTCTTCGTTCAAAAAACATTTATGGTCCGTACGAAAGAAAAGTGGTGATGGACCAGGGGACAACAACAATTAATGGACCACATCAGGGTGCATGGGTGACAACCCAAACAGGTGAAGATTGGTTCCTGCATTTCCAGGATAAAGAAGCTTATGGAAGAATTGTTCATTTGCAACCAATGAAATGGATAAATGATTGGCCAGTGATCGGTGTTGATAAAGATCGCGATGGTAAAGGCGAGCCGGTTCCTGTTCATAAGAAGCCAAATGTTGGAAAACAACATGCCCCGTCAACAGTTCAGGATGGTGATGAATTCAACGGGACTACATTTGGTTTACAATGGCAATGGCAGGCTAATGCAAAAGAAGGTTGGGCTTTTCCAACACCAGATGGTTCCTTGAGAATGTTTTCAGTTTATCAGCCTGATTCGATCAGAAATTTATGGAGCACTCCAAATATACTTGGACAAAAATTTCCGGCGGAAGAATTTAGTGTGTCAATTAAAGTTTCATTTAAGCTGAAATTTGAGAACGAAAGGTTTGGTGTATGTGTTTTCGGGACTGATTATGCTTCTCTTTCTATTGTTAAAGGAAAAGATGAAGTATACATCGTTGAGACTGAAAATATCGGTGCAGACAAAAATGAATCTGAAAAGGAATTGTCAAGAACTCAATTTAGCGAGAATGAACTCTATGTGACAATAAAAGTATCAAAAGGAGGAATTTGTGAATTTAGTTATGGAGCAGAAAAGATTACTACCAATTTATTAAAAACATTTAGAGCAAAACCAGGTCGCTGGGTGGGAGCAAAGATCGGTTTGTTTTGTACAAGGACGAATGTTACAAATGATGCAGGCTTTGCAGATATCGATTGGGTTCGTTTTGATAAATAGCCATTCGACTGGCTCAGGGTGACAATGGGATGGCGAGATAATGTTGAATAGCGAACAGAATGTACAAGAGTGCGACGCAACAAGGGCTATATAGTAGCAATAAAGTCGGGTTAATAAAATAAAAACTTGCAACATGGAACGCCGAAAATTTTTAGGATATACAGTCGCAACCGGAGCATCCTTGATGCTGCATCCTTTTGCATCGTTTGCAAACAAAACAGGTGCTAAAATAAAATTGGCGCTGGTAGGCACAGGACACCGGGGTTCGAGTCTTTGGGGCATAACCCTGATTAAAAACTTTGGTGAAGTAGCCGAGTTTGTTGGTTTATGCGATATCAACCCTGGTCGATTGGCTTTTGTAAAAGAAGCAATGAAAGTGAATTGCCCGTCGTTCACTGACTTTGAGAAAATGGTTCGTGATACAAAACCTGATTATGTGATCGTGACAACCGTGGACGCTACACATGATGAATTTATCATAAAGGCATTGAACCTGGGTGTGAATGTGATCACCGAAAAGCCAATGACGACGGATGAAGTAAAATGCAAACGGATACTGGATGCAGAAAAAAAATCCGACAAGAAAGTAATTGTTGCATTTAATTATCGCCATAGTGTTCACAACATGCAGTTAAAAGAGTTATTGGCTACAGAAAGAGTTGGTAAAATAACGTCGGTGGACTTTAATTGGTATCTGAATGTTTATCATGGAGCAGATTATTTCCGTCGCTGGCATGGACAAATGGCGAAGGGTGGTTCGCTATGGGTGCATAAGGCGACGCATCATTTTGACCTGCTTAACTGGTGGCTGAATAGTGAACCCGTGGAAGTGATGGCCTATGGTTCTCTTGAGCATTATGGGAAAAATAATCCGTTCCGGGGAACAAAATGCCGGGGCTGTGAGCATAAAGACAAATGCAAATTTTATTGGGACATTAATAAAGATCAGCGGTTAGTTGACTTGTATGTCAAGAATGAGCAACATGATGGATATATAAGAGATGGGTGTGTTTGGAGTAATGAAATTGATATTTACGATAAGATGAGTGCGCAGATCATTTATGCAAACGGGGTGACGGCAAATTACTCACTGACTACTTATTCACCATACGAAGGCTGGCAAATTGCATTTAATGGAATGAAAGGAAGGATCGAAACCTGGGAAGACATTCCTTACCTTCAAAAAACTCCTGATGACCAGGCAAAGCGACATGCAGTAGAAATGAGTAATGCCGATGATGCTGTAAAAGGCGATGTAAGGGAAATATTAGTTATGGATAACTTTCAAAAGGAATTTGAGATTTTCACCACACCAAAAATTGCCGGTGGTCACGGTGGAGGCGACATTCGTATGCAGCGCAGGATATTTGTTGACACAAATGATAATCCGCATCATATAATGGCGGGGACAAGAGATGGGGCTATGAGCATCTTAATCGGCATTGCAGCAAGAAAAAGCATAAAAGAAAAACGACCGGTAAAGATCAGTGAGCTTACTGATCTGGTTCCATTGGCAAATAGATTTTAAAAACATAAACCATGATCAAGAAATTATTCCTGGGAGCTATTGCGTTTCTTTTTTTTAACGCAGTTGCTATTACACAAACAAAAGATGAAAAAGACATTGCCAATGCAGTTGAATTATTAAAAATGGCAATGATCAATGCAAATAAAACAGCGTTGGAAAATCTTACCGCGGAAAAATTAAGCTACGGGCACAGTAGCGGGCATATTGATGATCAAAAAGAATTTGTTGGCAAAATTGTGAGTGGCGCCTCAGATTTTGTGTCGATCGACTTAACGGAACAAACAATTAGCATAAGTGATGATGTGGCGGTGGTTCGTCATGTTTTAAATGCGAAAACAAATGACGCAGGCAAGGGGCCGGGAGAAGTTCATTTAAGAATTTTATTAGTATGGCAGAAGCAAAAAGGAGGATGGAAACTGCTGGCAAGGCAGGCTGTGAAAATATGAGTAGGGGTTCAGGAGTTCGGAGTCAGTAGTCGGAAGTATTTAGTCGATAGGCTGAAGAAAATTTCCTTCTCAAGTTGCCCATTCAATGTACTCATTCTGCCGACTCCCGACTTAAGCCTGAAGCCTGGCTTCGTTCCCGGCATCGTTTGCGTAAATAAATCGCCTGAATACCCTGATTAGCAGCGGATAATAAAGTAGAATTGTAATTCAAAGCTTGTCCATGAGAAAGATCTCTATAACATCCCTGTTCATATTTTTTTCAGCTCTCGGTTTTGCTCAGAAAGCAACACTTCCTGTCGTTTCCGTTCCAAAATTCAGGAAGGATACTTTAAATATCAAAAAGTTCGGCGCGGTGGCCGATGGGTATTTTCTAAATACAAAGGCGATCAATGATGCCATTACTGCACTGAATAAAAAAGGTGGCGGCGTGGTATTGATCCCTTCAGGTTTATGGTTGACGGGACCAATAGTCATAAAAAGCAATATCAATCTTCATCTTGGCGCAGGAGCTACTTTATTATTTACAGGTGATAAGAATGAATATCCCTTAATAAAGGCAAACTGGGAAGGGTTACCGCAAATGCGGAATCAATCACCAATTTCTGCCACAGATGCAATAAACATTGCGATCACAGGAAAGGGACTAATTGATGGGAATGGCGATGTATGGCGAATGGTAAAAAAAGATAAGCTGAACGAGACACAGTGGAAGAAATTAGTTGCAAGCGGAGGAATATTGAGCGAGGATAAAAAAACCTGGTATCCTTCTGAAACATCATTCAAAGGTTCGCAATCGCAAAATCCAGGTGTAATATCAGCAGAAAAAGATGAGGCCTTTTATCAGAGTGTAAAAGATTTTTTGAGACCGAATCTGCTCTTGCTTACTAATTGTAAAAATATTTTACTGGAGGGTGTGATCTTCCAAAACTCACCGGCCTGGTGTCTTCATCCATTAATGTGTGAGCAACTCACCGTCCGGAATATTACTGTAAAAAACCCGTGGTATGCACAGAACGGTGATGGAATAGATGTCGAGAGCTGTAAAAACGTTTTAATAGAAAACTCGGTGTTTGATGTGGGGGATGATGCATTATGTATAAAAAGCGGACGTGACGCCGAAGGAAGGAAAAGAGGGATGCCAACTGAGAATGTTACAATTCGCAATTGTACCGTTTATGCTGCTCATGGTGGATTTGTAATAGGAAGCGAAATGAGCGGCGGCGCAAAAAATATTTATGTAAACAATTGCACATTCATTGGAACAGATATCGGGCTTCGCTTTAAAACAACAAGAGGACGCGGTGGAGTGGTAGAGAATATTTTCATTAAAGACATCTACATGAAAGATATTCCTGGCGAAGCGATCTTATTTGATATGTACTATGCCGCTAAGGATCCTATTCCGCTGGCAGGAGAGAAAAGAGAATTACCAAAGGTAGAATTCAAAACTGTTGACGAAACAACTCCTGTATTTAAAAACTTTCAAATAAGCAATGTGTATTGCAACGGAGCGGAGAAAGCAATTTTTATCCGTGGCCTTCCGGAGATGCATGTAAAAGATATTGTGTTGGAGAATATGGTGCTGCAGGCAAAAAAAGGCATCGATGTCCAGGAGGCAACAAATATCACCTTTAGAAATATCAATGTTATCAGTGCGGAAACTGACCCGGTGATCGATATCGTGCAAAGTGATAAACTGGTGTTTGACAATATCACGTATAAAAACGCAGCCCAGTTATTATTTCGCGTAAGCGGTGAAAGAAGTAATTCGATCAATATAAAGAATACTGATGCATCAAAGGCAAAGGAAAAAATTGTATATGAACTAGGAGCATCTGAAAAAGCGATTACTATCAAATGAAAACACTAATAACAATAGTACTGCTGGTTATAACTCAACATACGATCGGGCAGAAGAGCCCTTTATCGCAACAAATAGCGGCAACGGTCATGACCACCTGGAAAGATTCATTTGCATTGGATGGTAAGCCTGCAAAGTGGGCATATGATATGGGAGTAATTCTTAAAGGTGTTGAGGGTGTTTGGATGAATTCAGGGGATGTCCGGTATTATAATTATATCGTGAAGCAAATGGATTTTTTTGTTAACACTGACGGAACAATCCGAACTTACAAACCTGATGAATACAATATTGATCACATAAATAATGGCAAACTGATCCTGTTGCTTTACAGGATAACATTAAAGGAAAAATATCTGAAGGCAGCACAACTACTACGGGAGCAGTTGCGCCAACATCCCCGGACAAATGAAGGTGGTTTCTGGCACAAGAAAATTTACCCATACCAGATGTGGCTCGATGGTTTGTATATGGGCCAGCCATTTTACGCAGAGTATGCAATGCTGATGGGTGAGGACACTGCATTTAATGATATTGCCAACCAGTTTATCTGGATGGAAAAACATGCAAGAGATCACAAAACAGGCTTACTTTATCATGCATGGGATGAAAGCAGGCAAATGAAGTGGGCTGATCCACAAACAGGGCTTTCAAAACATTTTTGGTCAAGAGCGATGGGTTGGTACGCCACGGCATTAGTCGATGCGCTCGATTATTTCCCGGGGGATCATCCAAAGAGACAGGCATTGATCGATATATTAAGTCGTCTAGTGAGTGCTGTAGAGATACAGCAGGATAAAGCAACGGGTTTGTGGTATGATGTGATGAATTATAGTGGACCAGGTAAAGAAAAAAATTATTTTGAAGCATCTGCCTCATCGCAGTTTGTATATGCAATTGCAAAAGGAGTAAGGAAAGGCTACCTACCCGCAACAAAAATTTCAATTGCAAAAAAAGGATATCAGGGAATTATAAAACGATTTATTAAAGTTGAGAATGGACAAACTAATCTGCATGGCACGGTAAAAGTTTCAGGTCTCGGTGGTAATCCTGTCCGTGACGGAAGTTTTGAGTATTATATGAGTGAACCTGTAATTGTGAATGATCCAAAAGGGATTGGTGCCTTTTTATTAGCAAGTAATGAAATTGAAATGCTGCTAACAATGCCCGTTGGTAAAGGACAAACAGTTTTGCTTGATCGCCATTTTAATAGTGAGAAAAGAAAAAATGCAGGCGGAGCTTTGGGATACTGGCATTATACGTGGGACGAAAGAAGCCATCCCGGTTTTTACACATTGGGAAATATTTTTGAAAGACACGGAGCAAAACTTTCATCACTGGATGTTGCTCCTTCTGCTGACAATCTTAAAAATGTTTCTGTCTATATCATCGTTGACCCGGATCATATAAAAGATAATCCCACGCCTAATTATATTTCAGGTAACCATGTAAAAACAATAACTGACTGGGTAAAGGCAGGAGGTGTATTGGTATTAATGGCAAACGACAGTGCCAATTGTGATCTTGAACATTTCAATAAGCTTTCTTCAGCCTGTGGCATTACGTTCACTAATAAGAGCATTAACATGGTGAAGAACGATGCATTTGCGCAAGGCGTTGTATTTCCCGGAAACGGCAACCTTATATTCAAAACCACAAAAAAAATGTATTTGAAGGAGGTGAGTCCATTGGTTATTCATCCACCTGCAAAAGTCAATGCTGTGAAAGATGGGGATGTGATCATCGCAACTGCAAAACTAGGTAAGGGCACCGTGTTTGCCGTCGGCGATCCGTGGTTGTATAATGAATATGTGGATGGAAGAAAGTTGCCACCAGAGTTTGAAAACTACAAAGCCGCAGAAGACCTGGTAAAATGGTTGCTAAAGATGAAAAAATAAATGCGGAAACTTGGAGTCATATTGTTTCTTTTTGTTTTTGTGCAGTTGAATGCACAAAGAAGAATAGTAGTTGATGTAAATGGAAAAGGAGATCATAAAACTATACAGGGAGCTATTAATAGTTTGGCTGACGCCTCAACCACACCGAGAATAATTTTTATTAAGAAAGGAGTTTATAACGAAAAACTTTATATCGAAAAGCCAAATATAATTTTTGAAGGGGAAGATAGAGAAGCCACAATCATCGTTGCATCAATTGCGAGAGACGAATGGCGATGCGGTCATACAGATGACTGGGGTGTGGCTACGATGAATGTTGGTGCCAATGATATTACCTTGAAAAACCTGACTATCACAAATAATTTCGGGTTCGATTTCAAAGAGAAAACTATTTGGTGTGCCTCGGATACTAGTGTCAATAAAGAAAGGAAACTAAGAAAGGATGGTCATCAAATGGCGTTGCGAACGATGAATATGGCGACCAGGTTAAAAGCCATTAATTGTCGTTTCCGCGCTTACGGTGGTGATACAGTAAGTCCATGGGAAATATTTAATGGCATGTGGTACTTCAAAGATTGCATAATGGAAGGTGGTGTTGATTTTTATTGTCCACGTGGTTGGGCATGGGCTGAAAACTGTGAATTTATTGCTCATACCGGGCCCGCTGCTATCTGGCACGATGGATCCGGAAGTCAGGATTCAAAAACAGTTTTAGTGAATTGCACGTTTAAGGGTTATGATGGATTTCTTCTGGGTCGTTACCATCGTGAAGCACAGTTTTATTTGATCAATTGTGTGTTTGCAGATAACATGCGGGATTCAGCGATCTATCGTGTGCCGACAAGCAATGTGATCGAATGGGGAGATAGAGTTTACTATTATAATTGTCATCGTAAGGCAGGGGATTATAGATGGTTTAAGGATAATATAAGTAAAGACTTAGCAAATAAAATTAATGTGGACTGGGTTTTTGGTAGCAGGTGGAAGCCTGCTGAATAGAATTGTTGTTGTACAAGAGGGTGACCGCGCGGCAGGCTTCCCGATGAATCGGCACGACGCAGGTCTAAAGAATGATGACGACTTTGCTTCGCTTAGTGCAAGCTGTTTATCACATCGGAAGCTCAATATAAATATTGTTGCCGGAAACATAATTAGAATCGAATTGTATGCAGCTATCAAAAAAAAATATCGGACAAATTGCAAAAAGACCCGGGTTGGATATTCCGGACAAAAAAGTATTTGAATTACCAGAAAAGATTCTGCAATTTGGTACCGGTGTGTTGTTAAGAGCCCTGCCTGATCATTTCGTTGATAAGGCAAATAAACAAGGTCTTTTTAACGGCAGGGTGGTCATCGTGAAATCAACAGACAGCGACAGCAGTGCTTTTGATCAGCAGGATGGTTTATATACAGTGTGTGTTCGCGGTGTAGAGAATGGAAAAATAGTTGAAGAAAATATTATTAATGGATCGGTCAGTCGTGTGCTGGGCGCAAGATCAGATTGGCCACTAATTTTGAAATGCGCCTACAATCCTGAATTGAAGATCATCATTTCCAATACGACTGAAGTAGGAATTCAATTGGTAGCGGATAATATCAATAGCGAACCGCCTGTTTCATTTCCGGGTAAATTGCTTGCATTTTTATTTGAAAGATTCAAAGCGTTCAATGGAACTAATGAAAGCGGAATGGTGATCGTGCCAACGGAATTGATAACAGATAATGGAGCGAAGTTAGAAAGCATCGTACTGGAATTGGCACACCAGAACAATCTTGATTTTAAATTTATAGAATGGCTGGAAAATCATAATACATTCTGCAACTCACTGGTCGACCGCATTGTTCCGGGAAAACCACACGCTGCTGATTCAAAAAAAATTGAAGCCGAATTAGGATATGAAGATGAGTTGTTGACCATGAGTGAAGTTTTTTGTCTTTGGGCCATTGAGGGTGATGAAAGAGTCAAAGAGGTTTTGTGTTTTTCGACAACTGATGAAGGCATGATCATCACACCTGATATAACATTATTCAAAGAATTAAAACTGCGTTTATTGAATGGTACGCATTCGTTCAATTGCGGTCTTGCATTCCTAAGCGGGTTTAATATTACAAGAGACGCAATGAATGATCTGGTGTATGGAAAATTTACCAAAGGACTTATGCATACTGAAATTGCACCCGCAATTCCTTTTGATATTGATCAAAAAGTAAAGGAAGATTTTGCAAACACAGTATTTGAGCGATTCTGTAACCCATTTATTGACCACCAGTGGCAGAGTATCACTGTTCAGTACACTTCCAAAATGAAGATGAGGAATATTCCTTTGCTACAGCGGCATTATGAACTATTTGATACAGTGCCTGTACATATGGCAACGGGTTTTGCCGGTTTTTTACTCTATATGAAGGTAGTTAAGTCACAGGATGGTAAATACTTTGGAGAAAGAACCGGTGAATTTTATGAAATAAAAGACGACTCAGCCGAATATTTCCAGCAGGTATGGGAAAATAACAGTCCGGATAAAGTTGCAAAAATTGTGATGCAAAACGAGGAACTTTGGGGGGCTGACCTAACAAGACTTCCTGGCCTGTTAAAGACAGTACAGGAACAACTGAATGATTTTGGGTCGGAAGGGGTTTTAGAAACTATTTCAAGGATTCGAATTAAAAAAGCGGTGGTTTAGATGAAGCATAAAGTTTTAAAAGTCCATCCAAAAGATAATGTGATCGTTGCGCTGACGAATCTTTCAAAGGGAGAAAATATTTCTTTTGAAGGTGAAGAATATATTTTGCAGGATGTTATTAATGCCAAGCATAAATTTTTTACAAAAGATCTGAATCCGGGTGATGAGATCATAATGTATGGTGTGCTGGTAGGTAAGGCGCAAACTTTTATTCCCCGAGGCGGGTTAATGACCACGGCCAATACCAGGCATGCCGCCGATCCGTTTGCCTATCGTGCCGCGAAATATGAATGGCATGCGCCGGATATTACAAAATTCAAAGGAAGAACCTTCAATGGTTATCATCGAAGTGATGGAAGAGTAGGGACGGCTAATTACTGGTTGTTTATTCCAACAGTGTTTTGTGAAAACAGGAATCTTGATGTGATCCGGGAAGCATTGCATAATGAACTTGGGTATGCCGTTACAGACAAATACAAGAGCTACACACATCAATTGATCGCGGCCTATAAAGAAGGGAAGGATATTTCATCAATAGATATTTTTTCTGCACCAGTTCATAAAAACGGCAACCGTCCATTCAAAAACGTAGACGGCATAAAATTTTTAAATCACCAGGGTGGTTGTGGTGGCACCAGGCAGGATGCAGGAATACTGGGAAAACTTTTAGCATCTTATGCTGATCATCCAAATGTAGCGGGAGTAACTGTATTAAGCTTAGGGTGTCAAAATTTACAGGTGCAGGATTTTGTAAATGATCTGAAGCAGCGTAATCCTGATTTTGATAAACCACTTTATATTTTTGAACAACAGCAGTCGCAAAGTGAAGAGCAACTCATTGCTGAAGCTATAAAGAAAACGTTTGAGGGGCTAATAGAAATAAATAAGCTTGAACGCAAACCTGCAACCCTTGATCAGCTATGTATTGGTGTGAAATGTGGTGGCAGTGATGGCTTTAGTGGTATTTCTGCCAATCCTGCTGTTGGTTATGCATCTGACCTGGTAGTTGCATTAGGAGGTAAAATTCTTTTAGCAGAGTTTCCCGAATTGTGCGGCGCCGAACAGGACCTGATCGACAGAACAAAAGATGAGGCAGCTGCAAAAAAGTTTATTCACTTAATGACGGCTTATAACGATGCAGCACATAAAGTTGGTTCGGGGTTTCATATGAATCCTTCGCCCGGGAATATTAAAGATGGTTTGATCACCGATGCAATCAAAAGTAATGGCGCTGCAAAAAAAGGCGGCACTTCACCCGTGGTCGACGTGTTGGATTATACCGAGCCTGCAATAAAACCGGGATTGAACCTGGTTTGTACACCGGGCAATGATGTTGAGGCCACAACCGGTAAGGCTGCAAGTGGCGCTACATTGATCTTATTTACCACTGGGTTAGGTACTCCAACCGGTAATCCTGTTTGTCCTACTATTAAAGTAAGCACAAACAGTACCCTTACAAAAAGAATGAATGACATTATCGATATTGATTGCGGACCCATTGTAGAAGGAGATAAGACCATTCAGCAAATGGGAGAGGAGATATTGGAGTATTGCATTAAGGCGGCAAGTGGTGAAATAATTCCAAAAGCAGTTCAATTAAACCAGGATGATTTCATTCCGTGGAAACGTGGGGTATCATTGTAACCCTCTGTCCCCTAAACCCCTGTCCTCCGCCGGAGGCGGACTGACTTAGATTGAAAAGTTTTTTATTAAGCCCCCTGTCCCTCTAAAAAGTTTTTCTATTAGCGAGTTTGTTTGCAATGATGATGCTAACAGAATGACAGAAGTTAATCCGGAAGAAAGCCCACTCCGATCCGCTCCAGGCGGAGAAGGCCATCAGCGCACAACGCCAAATTCTTGAAGACACTTTTATTTGCCTTGGCTTGCATGTTGATGATGTGGAAGGACAAAAAGTTTGGAATTGTAATGAAGCACCGCTCCCTCTCCTTTGGAGAGGGAGATGGAGGGCGAGGCCGATACTCTATCCATAAGAAATTTAATAATCGTCAGACTTTTTCAGAAACTGAAGATCGCCAGTGATCCTGACTTCATCACTTACCAAAACACCACCGGTTTCAAGTACTGCATTCCAATTCAAACCCCAATCTTTACGATTGATCTTTCCGCTGATTGAGAAACCTGCTTTTTGATTTCCCCATGGATCTTTATTGATTCCGCCAAACTCAACATCAAATTTCACCTCCTTGCCGATGTCTTTCATTGTAAGGATGCCGATAAGTTCATAATGATCGCCTTTGATCTTTTTAAATGAAGTGCCCTCAAACACAATTTTTTCATGCTTCTCCACATCAAAAAAGTCTGCACTTCTTAAGTGCTTATCCCGGCTTTCGTCGTTGGTGGAGATCGAATCGGTGTCAATTATTGCATGGACACTGGCAGTCGAAGGATCATCACCTATAGTCGTTACGTCTGCATTAAATTTATTAAACTCGCCCCTGACATTAGTTATCATCAGGTGTTTTACCTTAAATGAGAGTTCGCTATGAGCAGGATCCAATACCCATTTTGTTCTTCTTGCGGTTGTTGTTACTGTTTCCATATTTTTTGTTTCGTTTTTGAATAAACGAATGCCCTATCGTGGACTGGCATCCGTCTAAATACCCCTCAAGCATCAAGCCACCTTTTGATGATGTTCCCGGCAACGATTGCGAAGATTTTGCTGTTTTCACCCAATAGATTTCATACATTTATTTCCTGTTTTTGAAGGATTTATAAACCTCATTTCAATTTGTCATATGGGAAAGTTTCTTGATGGGAATTTCTTGTTGCACAGCAAGACGGCACAGCAACTTTATCATGAATTTGCCCGGGACATGCCGATAATCGATTATCACAATCACCTGCCCCCGGACGAAATTGCTGCCGATAAAAATTTTGAAAACATAACTAAAGTATGGCTCAATGGCGATCATTATAAATGGAGGGCCATGCGCGCAAACGGGGTGCCTGAGGAATTTATTACCGGTAACCGGAATGATTGGGAAAAGTTTCAGAAATGGGCTGAGACGGTTCCTTACACTTTACGTAACCCACTCTATCATTGGACACACCTTGAATTGCAGCGTTACTTTGATGTAAATGATATTTTAAATAGTGATACCGCAAAGAAAGTCTATGATGTAACATCATCGAAACTCCAGGAAAAAGAATTCGGCGTAAGAGGATTATTGGAAAACATGAATGTAAAAGTGATTTGTACTACCGATGATCCGGTTGATACGCTTGAACATCATAAAAAAATCAAGAATGATGATTGGCATATAAAAGTGCTGCCGGCTTTTCGTCCTGATAAAGCAATGAATGTTGATGATGTAAATACGTTCAACAATTACCTTACTCTGCTGGAAAAAACATCCAATATTTCCATCAGTACTTACAATGATTATATTGCTGCGTTAAAGAAAAGACATGAATATTTTGCCGAAAACAGCTGTAATGTCAGCGATCATGGGCTGGAAGAAATTTATGCTGAAGATTATACACAAACTGAGATCGCCGGCATATTCGCAAAAATTCGTTCAGGTGGCGATTTGAGTTTAGAAGAAAGAAAGAAATTTAAGTCCGCAATGCTCGTAACATTTGCCGAATGGGATTGGGAAAGAGGATTTGTCCAGCAATACCATCTCGGCGCTTTGCGGAATAATAATAGCCGGATGCTGAAACAGCTCGGTCCCGATACGGGATGGGATAGCATCGGAGATTTTTCGCAGGCAAGAGCTTTATCAAAGTTTTTGAACAGGCTCGATGCAAATAATAAACTTGCGAAAACAGTGGTTTATAATCTGAATCCTGCGGACAACGAATTATTCGCAACGATGATCGGTAATTTTAATGATGGTTCTTCGGCAGGAAAAATTCAGTGGGGCTCAGCATGGTGGTTCCTCGATCAGAAAGATGGAATGACAAAACAAATAAACGCCCTCAGCAATATGGGTCTGCTCAGTAAATTTATCGGCATGCTTACTGACAGCCGGAGTTTTCTTTCATTTCCCCGTCACGAATATTTCAGGAGATTACTTTGTAATTTATTTGGTGAGGAAATTGAAAACGGTGAACTTCCGAATGATATAAATTGGATAGGTAACGTAATACAGGATATCTGCTATAACAATGCGAAAAATTATTTTGGATGGCAGTTATCAGACGAAAAAATAAAGAGCAAGGCAAAAGTATAAGCTGACATATAGATTTACATGAATGAAAACACATTCAATATAGATGAATCATCGAAAGTCGCGCAAGAGCGGGATTTGGAGGGGGCTGTATTTTGTTTTGGGGAACTGATGTTACGATTGTCACCTGAATTAGGTGGTAAATGGATACATGACCAAACAATCACAACACATATTGGGGGAGCCGAGTTGAATGTAGCAACGGCGCTTGCAAATTGGAAAGTACCCGTGAAATATTGTACAGCGCTGCCTGACAATTATCTTTCGAAAGAAATTTGTGAGGAGCTTGGAAGAAAAAGTATTGATACTTCGTCAATCCATTTTTCAGGTAATAGAATCGGAGTTTATTATCTTCCCAAAGGCGCTGAATTAAAAAGTGCCGGAGTGATTTATGACAGGGCCTATTCTTCATTTGGAGAATTGAAAGTTGGGATGATCAATTGGAATGACCTTTTAAAAGATAGCAGTTGGTTCCATTTCAGCGCGATCACCCCGGCTCTAAATGAAAACATAGCTGAAGTTTGCAGCGAGGCGTTGGAAGTGGCTTCTGCAAAAAAAATGACTATATCCGTCGATTTAAATTTTAGAGCTAAGTTGTGGAAATATGGCAAACAGCCGGCCGACATCATGCCTGGTTTAGTTAAATACTGTAATGTGATAATGGGAAATCTTTGGGCCGTCGAAAGTTTGCTGGGTATCGGATCATCAATAAAAGAAAGTGAAGGGAAATCAAAAGAAGAATTAGTGGAAGCCGCGGGAAAAAGCATGTTGCAGTTGCACAGGCAATATCCGAAAGCGGAAGCATTTGCATATACATTCAGGTTGGACAAAGAATATTTTGGGGTATTACAACATGGACCAGAGATGGCGGTTTCAAAAACTCTTGAGATAAAGAATGTAGTGGATAAAGCAGGCAGCGGTGATTGTTTTATGGGAGGATTGATTTATGGGTTGACCAATAACCATAAGGCAGATGACATAATCAATTTTGCCGCATCGGCAGCCGTTGGGAAATTAGGCGAAGAAGGAGATTCGACAAAACAAACAATCGAGCAGGTAAAACAACGTATGAAGCTGGATAGTGTTACAGAAGATGATTAGTAAAAAACATTTGTAAAATCAAAAAACCGAAAGCCCGGTCTCCCGTCAAAACTAATTCCATTTCCTTTGTCCTTCTCCTTTAGGAGAAGGTGCCCAAAGGGCGGATGAGGCAGAGAGGGGAACGAGGGTGAGGCTAATGGAAAGAGAAGAACAATTGATACAGGAGGTAAAGGAGATTGGTTTATTGCCTTTATACTATCACGATAATGCAGCTATTTGTCTAAAAGTAGCTAATACTTTATATGAAGCCGGTGTAAAATGCATAGAGTTTACAAACCGGGGTGAACATGCATTTGCAAATTTCAAACACCTGGTGAAGCTAAGAGATGAAAAGATGAAAGGTTTATTACTTGCAGTCGGCACAATTAAAACCGGGACAGACGCGCAAAAATTTATTGATGCAGGCGCCGATTTTTTGATCAGTCCAATATTTGACAGCAGCGTATGTGATACTGCCTATTTAAATAAAACATTGTGGATACCCGGTTGTACCACGCCAACCGAAATTCATGTGGCGCAGCAAGCGGGATGCAAACTGATCAAATTATTCCCCGGGAATGTATTAGGGCCCGGTTTTGTTGAAGCGATCATGCCATTATTCAGTGGAATTGATTTTACAATTACCGGTGGAGTAGAGGCAACAGAAGAAAACTTAAGTTCCTGGTTCAGATCTGGTGTGAAAGTAGTTGGAATGGGGAGCAAGCTTATAACAAAAGACATTTTAAAGAATGGCGATTATGAAGGATTGAAAGCTAAAACAAAAGAAGTGCTAGCGATAATTAAGAAAATAAAGGCTCAATAGACCCGATAGCTATCGGGTTACTATAGTACAAGAGTGCCCTTCGACAAGCAGAGGATAAACTTGCAATAGACGATCATAAGAATTCATAAGCTAATATCAAGATATGTCTAAGATCCGAGAATCAAAGGTTTCAAAAGTCTCCGCCAGAGGCCAAGATGGAGGTACATACACGATGCAACAAGCCGTGGGAAAATACAGATGGACGATTTGCGCCTTGCTCTTTTTTGCCACTACAGTAAATTATCTTGACCGGCAAGTGCTGAGTTTGTTGCAGAAGGATCTTTCAGAACTTTTTGGCTGGACGAATACTAATTACGCCAACATTACTGCCGTGTTCCAATTTGGCTATGCAATTAGCCTGCTCCTGGCTGGTAGAATCATCGACAAACTTGGAACAAAAAAAGGATATACATGGGCAATTATTATATGGAGTATCGGGGCCATGATCCATGCATTAGCAATTCCTCTTGGCCAAGCATTCAATACGGTGCTTGGACTTTTTGGAATTACAGCTTTGAGTGTTTCTGTTGCGGGTTTTATGGTTAGCCGTGCTATTCTTGCATTCGGCGAGGCGGGTAACTTTCCTGCTGCGATAAAAGCAACAGCAGAATATTTCCCTAAAAAAGAAAGATCCTTTGCCACGGGCATTTTTAATTCAGGTGCCAATATAGGTGCAGTGCTTGCCCCTCTTACTGTTCCCTGGATTGGAAAAAATTGGGGTTGGGAAGCTGCATTTATTTTAGTGGGTGCCATAGGGTTTATCTGGCTATTTTTCTGGTTAGTTTTATATGAGAAACCTACCGAGCAAAAAAGATTATCTGCTGCCGAATTAGAATATATCAATTCAGATAAGGAAGAGCCAGCAGTAACTTCCGGCACCGCGGAAAAAGTTTCATGGGTAAAACTTTTAGGTTATAAGCAAACCTGGTCGTTTGCAGTTGGCAAGTTTTTAACTGATGGTGTATGGTGGTTCTTCCTGTTTTGGCTACCGGGCTATCTAACTGCGCAATATGGAATGACAAGCACACAGGTGGCGATTCCTTTAGCGGTACTTTATACGATGACCATGATTGGAAGTGTTGGCGGTGGGTGGTTCCCGATGTATTACTTTAAAAAGGGGTATTCGCCTTATGACGGCAGGATGAAAGCCATGCTGATGATAGCAATTATTCCCTTAGTTGTTTTATTAGCTCAGCCATTAGGAGGTTATAGTTATTGGGTGCCCGTTTTATTGATCGGTATCGGTACCTCAGCTCACCAGGCATGGAGTGCAAATATTTTTACAACGGTTAGTGATATGTTTCCTAAAAAAGCGATCGGATCTGTTGTAGGCATCGGCGGTATGGCAGGGGGTATTGGAGGCGTAATTGTTTCCAAAGTGGGGGGCTGGTTGTTTGATTCATACAAAGCAGCAGGTATTGCCGAATCATGGGTTGCTGCAAAAGCGAATGGATTAGGCGACTATGTTTCAAGGATACAATCGATGAGACTTACAACGAAATTTGGCGACGTTGTTAGTTTGGATAAGATCGACCTTAACGGCTTGTCCAAAGAGATCGCAGATCAATTAAAGAATATCGATGCAGCATCTTTTGATAAATTATTGGAAATACAAAAACCTTTAGTGCATAGTCAAATGACAACCTCATATACTATCATGTTTGCATTTTGTGCCATTGCGTATCTTATTGCCTGGGCCATTATGAAATCACTGGTACCAAAGTATAAAGTAATCACAGATCTCTAAGTTCAGCGTATAACCATTTTCACGAAAAACATCAAGGGATTATTTTCAAAAACGATTTTGCCGATAGCCGGTGCAAGGCTATTTTTGCCGCGGAGAGATGGCAGAGCGGTCTAATGCGGCGGTCTTGAAAACCGTTGACCCAAAAGGTCCGGGGGTTCGAATCCCTCTCTCTCCGCATCCGGTCGTCGAAGCTTTAGCGAAGGCACCTTTTGTTTTCTATTCGACCTTCTCTTATTTGCGGCGATCTTCGGCGGACACAGTCTGCTTCTCGATCTAGAAGAAATATCCTGCTAAAAT
>JAICGN010000070.1 GCA_025923075.1 Chitinophagaceae bacterium | reverse complement strand
GACTCCGAACTCCTGACTCTGAACTAATTATAGGGCAATAAACTCAGAATAGTTGCGTTTTATGACCGGGTATTTCAAAACCCGGTTTTTGTTTTTAGTTTTGAACCGTCTCGCCTGAGGCGAGATAGCAATTATAAATCTGAGGTACCCTTATTGATCATTAATCTTATGAGATCGAACAACCTGATATGTTTAGCTGCAATCGCTTTTCTCTTTTGCTTTGCATCGTGCGAAAAGGAAACCGAAGAGTTTAAGACGGATACAATCGCTGATTATTTGCCATTAACCGTTGGCAAGTATATCACCTATCGGTTAGACTCCACTGTCTTTACAAACTTCCAACGAACTACAGAAATACACAAGTACCAGGTCAAGCATGTGGTAGATGCACAGGTACCGGATAACTTAGGACGACCTAGTTTCCGAATTTTACGTTACCTGCGGGATTCATCAGGAACTCAACCCTGGGTAGAAAATGGAACTTACTTCATCACTCCTTTGGCTGACCAGGCAGAAGTAATTGAAGATAATCTCCGATTTATAAAACTTCATCTGCCATTTAAACTAAATACAGATTGGAAAGGAAATAAATATCTTGCTAACCGGGCATACGCTTCACTTTATTCTTTTAACAACGATGATAACATCAATGATTGGGATTACAATATCGAAAAATTTGATGAAACAGCATCAATAGGCGGTCAACCGGTAAAAGATGTATTTACAATATTCGTGATTGATGAAAAGATGAATGCACCTGTTACGGATTATACGGTTGCGGGATGGAGAACGTATATAACAGAGCAATATGCAAAGAATATCGGGCTTGTAAGCCGTGATTACATTATATGGGAATACCAACCAAATACAAATGGCGTCGGCATTGGTCCCACTTCAGGATTCGGCGTGAAAATGTGGATGATCGACCATAATTAATTCTTCTATTTAATCAGTATTTTTGAGATGATTTAAAGTGACCGGATGAAGAAATTAATCATTGTACTTATTGGAAGCTGTTTATTTTTTGCGGAAGCCGAAGCGCAGTTTACACGCTATGTTGTAAAATTCAAAAATAAAGGCGGTACTCCTTTCGCATTTTCTACTCCCACCGCATATTTATCACAAAAAGCTATAGACCGGAGAACAAAATATGGTATCGCCATTGATAGCACCGATCTCCCGGTAACACCTTCATATCTTTCACAAATTGCCGCCGTAGCTAATGTAATTGTGTTAAATGTTTCTAAATGGCACAACAGTGTGGCGATCCAAACGTCAGATCCGAATGCCATCACTACAATTAATGCGTTATCGTTTGTTCAATCTGTTTCGCCAATTGCAGCCAGGATACAAAACAGCAGTAATCAAAAATTTAATATTACAGAACAAGCCTATAACCCTTCTCAAAGAAGCACGCAAATCACTACTGATTTTTTTAATTACGGCACAGGTTCATTAAATGAAATCAATCTTCACAAAGGACAGTTCCTTCATAATATCGGTTTGCGTGGCCAGGGAATGGTAATCGCCATGCTTGATGGCGGTTTTTTTAATTACAACACTTTCGATGCAATGGATAGCATCATTGTAAATAACCAGGTGGTTGATACCTGGGATTTTTATTCTAAGAACCCAATTGTTTCAGACGATCATTGGCATGGCATGCAATGTTTGTCTACCATCGCAGCAAATATCCCGGGTCAGTTTATTGGGAAAGCACCAAAAGCCAATTTCCTGTTGTATCGTACAGAAGATGTATCATCAGAATACCCGATAGAAGAGTTTAATATGGTGTGTGGAATGGAAAGGGCGGATAGTGCCGGAGCCGATCTTATCTCTGCGTCAATAGGGTATTTTGATTTTGATGATCCTGTCTTTAATCATGTTTATGCCGATATGAATGGCAATACAACGATCAGTGCGACCGGCGCTGACCTTGCAGTAAAAAAAGGAATTCTATTTGTGAGTGCAGCGGGTAATGAAGGTAGTAGACCCTGGCACTATATTTTAACGCCATCGGATGGCGACAGCGTATTAGCTGTTGCCGCCGTGAATATAAACGGCAATGTGGCAGGCTTTTCAAGTTATGGACCCTCAAGTGATGGACAGGTAAAACCAGATGTTGCTTCAATCGGTGATGATGCCCTTGTGCAAACTACCCTTAATACTATTGGCATCGGTGATGGTACCTCTTTTGCCTGCCCAAACATGGCTGGTTTGTCAGCTATTTTATGGCAAGGCTTTCCTGAAGTTAATAACATGCGAATTGTGAAAGCACTGCGTGAAGCCGGAAGCATTGCGTCGTCGCCGAATGATCGTATTGGCTATGGTATTCCTGATTTGAAATCAGCCTTTGGAATGTTGCTGACTGAATTCGCCACTTCAAGTTCCACGATCAATGGATGCCACATTTTAGTGAAGTGGACAAGTAAGGATATCAGCGCTATGAAATATGAGATTGAAAGAAAAGGACCGGGCGAAGCTAATTTCACAAAAGTTGGAGAGTTACCTGCGACTGCCGGCGTTTCTTTAGTCACTCATAACTATGAATTCACTAATACACTCGCAACAGGCAGCTCAGGATCATTTTCATTTCGAATAAAACAAATAATTGACACGGCGTCGGCTACTTTCTCGGCTGTTTATATTGACACAACAGTAGCAAATCTTGCATCAGCCTGTGTTGTTACTGCAGTGGTTAATCCGGGTACTATTGGCAATCATATAACTATCAGGCCCAATCCTTCTTTCGGTAGTTCAGCGACACTAATAATTGAAACAGCCGATCCAGTGCCTACTATGCCAATTCTGGTATATAACATGAATGGGCGATTAGTACAAAGACTGGAGGAATCAAAGGGTTCTGGTAAAAAGGTGATTGATATTCCTGTAAATAAGCTGGCGAAAGGAAAATACTTTATTAATATCTATGATAAGAATAAATTGATTGGCACTGCGGAATTTATAAGACTATAGATCTTTTTCCAATACAGCCACAAACATCGAATCGGCTTTTTTATCATACCCTTCTAAAATTTTCATCTGGTTTATTTTCATATGGAAATTTTCCTTTATAAATGCTACTGTCTCCTCATTTTCCTTCCTAAAAACCGAACAAGTGATATAGATAAAGGTTCCGCCCGGTCGCAGTTGGGGAATTACATTGGAAACAATTTTCTTCTGAAGTATTGAATATTCAGCAATCTTTTTCTCATCAAAACGATAAAGCTGCTCAGGCGTACGGCTCCAGGTGCCTGAACCGGAACAGGGAACATCCGCAATAATTATATCCGGTTGAAAGTTAAAAGTTGAAGACTGAACATTTTTTTCACTTTTCAAATCAATAACAAAAGACCTGTAATCCTTAATGCCTGCTTTTTGGAATCTTTTTTTAAGATTAGCAAGGATGCTTTCTCTCGTATCCGAAACAACAAGTTGAATACTTGGATCAATGTCATGCGCCATAATTGATTTACCGCCACTACCAGCACAGCAATCCCAAAGAGCAGGTTGCTTATTCTGTACCGTTGCAAGAGTTGACTGAAGAAACTTACCGGTTTGTTGAGAATTATAATCCTGGACAACTGCTTCATTATCCAAATCAATTATTTCATCAATCTTTGATGTATTCACTAAAGCAAGACATTCGTCTGATTTTTTTTGAAATGCGACTCCCTGGTGGTGGAGTTTCTGTAAAACAATTTTGCCTTTTCCAGGCCGCAAGCGAAGAAACAGATCGGGTTGTATAAAAAATGATTCGCAAAATTTTTGATGATCAACCCCTTCACTTAATTCATCTTTCCATGGAAAAATTTCAGTAATTAATAATGAATAATTAATTATCAATAATTTCTTACTAAGTGGCAGATCAACTTTTTCATTCCACTCCGGCTTTAATAGGGCAAGAATGTCATTTGGTTTTTCAGCACAAAGAAATAAGCCAACCAATATTCTTTCCTCAACATTTACATGCATTATCGCTTTTCCTAAACGGAAATAGCAATAACATAAATGGGCGATTTGCTTACGATCGCTGGAGCCATACTTTTTATTTTCTGAAAAATACTTTTTAAGGTAGGAACCAAATGGTTCTTCGCCTTTATAAGCACCTAAAATTTTTTTGGCAGAATTAATATATGAATGATAACGGCTCAACTTGTAATTATTTTTTTTATTACGAGAGAAGATATAAACAAATTCCATTTCTGGCATAAAAATTTGTGCTTACTAAACAAAAGCTGATCATTTGATTTTTTATAAAAATTCCCAGGGTTGACCTGTGGAAAAATAACCTCATTTATTTCATCACGTTTAAACATTTAAAATTATGAAGACATTTAGCGTAATACTTCTGATGGCGATGCTGGCCGGAAGTAATTTATTCAAACCAGTTGATGAAAATCGGGCATCAAAAGAATTGACCGCTGCATCTGTATTTACATGTGCAACCGTTGATACGGTGATCGTCCCTGCCACGATCCGGACGTCTTTCGATACCAAATATCCTAATGCAACTAAGGTAATGTGGTATCAGTATACTCCAGATAAAACCCAGCCTGTTGATCCTATGGCCTGGTATTATGGCCTTGATGATAAAGATTATTATGTAACTTTTAATTGGCAGGATGCTGATTATATTGCATGGTATGATAACGGCAACTGGATACGTTCTTCTCAAAACATCGATAACATTGATCTGCCGGCTGATGTAATGAGAGCAATTAACACACAATATCCTGGTTTCAGAATTGCTGATGTAGACATGGAACGTGATAATAAACAAGAATTATATGAAGTGAAACTGGTAAAAGGTGATACAAAATGGAATGTGCATTACCTGGCCAATGGTACAGTAGCACGCAAAAAAGAAAGGCATTTAAATAAATATGATCCACAGGCCGATATGACTGCAGACTTTACAACCCGTTTCCCGAATGCTTCAGAAGTTGTTTGGTATCGTTACAATCCCGAAGAAAGAATTGATGTTCTTCCAACCGATTGGGATTACAATATGGATGCAAGCGATTATGAAGTAAGATTTAAAATGGATGGTACCGATTACCAGGCATGGTATAATGATGGCAAATGGGTTCGTTCAGAGGCCGCGTTGATGGGAAATACTTCAAAGTTACCAGCTACTATCAATGATATGCTGAAAACGCAGTATGCCGGATATACAGTTAAAGATGTGGAAACAGAACAAAACAGTGACCGCACAATTTATGAAATTGAGTTATCGAAAGGAAATGAAAAATGCAAAGTGCATTATACTTCTGAAGGGGCGATCATTAAGAAGAAATGCAGAACTGTATAGATAAGGATTTTTGATTCGCAAACTATGAGGCAAACAAAGAATGAACCCGTGCGGGTTCATTCTTTTGTTTTATACATCTTCACTGATTCGTAGTTTAACTTTCAATGCCCTGTGCAGATTTTTGGAAATTGTTGGTACATTTAGAATAATGTTTTCTAAAAGGCCAATACTGCTTATTCTACTGCAACTTTCTTGCTTACTGTGCAAAACCCAGCAGGCTAGTTTTATAAAATATACGGTGTATGATGGTTTAGTAGCGAACCCGATCCGCTGTATTTACCAGGATAGTAAAGGTTTTATCTGGATAGGCACATTTGAAGGAATGAGCCGCTATGATGGATATAAATTTACCAACTATACAGCCAGTAATGGTCTCTCACATAATATGATCAATTCGTTCTTTGAAACTGAAGGCAAGGTCCTGATCGCTGAAAACAATGGCGCTATTGACGTTATGCAAAATAATAGTATCATTAAAGGCTTAAAGGCGGCAAGCGCAGTGAATATCATTTGGCCATATAAGGATCGGGTGCTTGTATCGACAGACGGAAATGGCTTTTATGAGTATAGAAATGACACGATCATTTTACCTGCACAAGAACAAACGGGGATCGCGGTCGGCCATTTTATCCCGCTGAATGATTCACTTTTATTAAGCGCTGGTGTGGATGACGATCTTATCGTTTACCGGAATGATCTCAGTGTGCATTCGACATTGAAAAATCTAAACTTCCATTTTTACTCACTTTTCCGGGATTCAAAAAACAGGGTATGGGCCTGTACTGCAGCAGGATTAAAACTTTTAGAAATTCATGCAGGGAAAAAAGTTTTTTTATCATTTGCACCTTTGCCACCTGTATTCGATTTTTCTCCTTTGAACAATTCGCCGGTCACTTCGATGATCGAAGACAAAGACGGCAGCTTTTGGATCGGGACAATGAAAGGATTGGTTCGACTGTTCCCCGGCGGCAACTTTCATGTACACAACGAAAAAGACGGCTTGCCATCCGCAATTATCAATACTCTCTTTCGTGATAAGGAAAACAATCTTTGGATTGGCACGGCGCTGGGACTTGCAAAATGGGTAGCCAGGAATCATGTAGTTTTCTACAACACCGAGCATAAACAATTTAGAAATGATGTGAACGCTATCTTTTCTTCAAACAATAAAAAAATAATTCTCACGGCGCAGAACGGACTCCAATACTTTGATGTTGAGTCAAAAGAATTCAAAACGATAAAGCCGGTCACCAAGAATTTTTTTATCCCTGTTTCCCGCACGTCGCCCTTGCTAATACATTATGGCGACACGCTGGCCATGCTGAACATTGAAAAAAACGCGCTTATTCCCGTTGAAAAACTGGACCACAATGTGCCAGGCGTCATATTTTCATGCAGACACCCGGATGGAACGACTTTCTTCGGCACATATCAGGGGTTGTATGCCGCAAAAAAAACTCTCGTAAAAAAGATCTCACCCTACCGGGTCACCTCCCTTGTTATTGACAACGATGGCAACGTGTGGGCTGGCACCTGGGTTGATGGGCTTTACCGGATAACGATAAACAACAATGATGACACGACCTATCATGTGCAGAATCTTACAAACATCATCGGACAAGAACAGATACGAGGCCTGTATGCAGATAGTAAAAACAATATTTGGGTAGGTACCCGGTATGGCGGAGCCTATTGCCTGACGCCTAAAGCCACCGGAAATTATAATGTTCAGCGCTTCGGCCGGCAATCAGGCCTTATGTGTGATTGGGTAAATAGTTTTGCAGAAACAAAAGCCGGAGACATTTGGATCGGCTCTTACCTTGGGCTTGATAAACTAGTAAAAGAACCTTCAGGCTATCGTGTTTTTAATTTTAGCAAAGCGGTTAATTTTTTTGCGGAGATCAGGGGGGTTGTTTCCGCCGGCGATAACGACTGGGTGTGCCTGGCCAACAGAGGTATCGCCACATTTAAGGATGAAAATCTACACCAGGCCCGCCCGTTGCAGGCAACGATACTATCAACCGGTCTTGGTGTGCTTGATAATAAATTGACGATCCTGTCTCCCACTGAAAAAATTTATTTAAAGCCCAGGCAAAATGCTGCGCGATTTGAATTCAGTGCGTTGGGATTTATTAATGAACGTCAGATTTTATATAGTTACCGATTAAAGGGCAGCAATGATACTACCTGGAGCAAACCTGAGAATATACACGAAGCTACTTATGCAAGCCTTGCTCCGGGTGCTTACAGGTTTGAAGTAAAAACTATTGGCTGGAATGGAGAACATGGGATACCGGCGACTCTTTCGTTTTATATCAGTTCCCCATTTTGGAAACAATGGTGGTTCATTGCATTGAGCTTTCTTGCGGTTCTTATTTTGTTGTATGGTTTATATCGTTACCGCATAAGACAATTGGTGCGTCTTCAAAATGTCCGGAACAGCATAGCTACCGATCTTCATGATGACATTGGATCTTCCCTCACCAATATCAGCATACTTTCAGAACTCAGCACTAAGCATCTTGCCCAGCCTGACAAGGCAGAGCCGTTTTTACAAAGGATCTCTGAAGAAGTACAGGCATCCAGCCAGGCGATGGATGATATTATCTGGAGTGTAAATAGTCGCAACGATTCCCTGCAGGAAACAATGGCACGCATGCGTCGCCATGCTGCTGAACTTTTTGACAACAGCGACACCAATTGTTATTTACAACTGGATGAGAATACCGGTAATAAAAAATTAAGCATGGAACAACGGCGTGATGTTTATCTCATTTATAAAGAAGCAATGAATAATATTCACAAGCATGCGGCTGCCAGGAATATCTGGATCGATGTACGGCAAAACCAAAACCATTTATTTATGCAAATAAAAGACGATGGTAAAGGATTTAATACAAAGTTGATAACGCATAGAAATGGGTTAAAAAATCTAAGATCAAGAGTAGAAAAATGGATTGGAAAAATCCAAATTCATTCGGAAGAGAATAAAGGAACAACAATTGAAATAAAAATCCCAATAAAGGAATAAGTGATAGCATTACGCCTACCCAAATGAGTGGTCAAAGATGATGGTAACAACCGTAATTTTAGTTATTCATGGCTATTAAGATCGCAATATTTGAAGATAACGATGCACTTCGTGAATCGTTGGTCTATCTATTGAAGCATGCAGATGGCTATGAAGTAACTGGTGATTATAACAATTGTCTTGAAGCCGCCACCATCGTTCGGGTATATGAACCAGACGTTGTATTGATGGATATTGATATGCCAGAGCAAACCGGGATAGAAGGCGTTAGAGCAGTAAAAGAAGCCAGGCCCCAGACTGCTGTTATCATGTACACAGTTTTTGAAGATGATGAAAAATTATTCCAATGTCTGTGTGCAGGTGCCAATGGTTATCTCCTCAAAAAAACTTCGCCATCGCATTTGTTTGAAGCCATTCAGCAAGTTGCTGAAGGCGGTGCACCAATGAGTCCTTCCATTGCAAGGAAAGTGTTGAATAGTTTTCAGCACGGGAAAAGCAAACAATACCAGTTATCCGCACGGGAAATAGATGTATTGCAATTATTAATTAAAGGCTATAGCGCAAAAATGATCGCTGCCGAACTTACCATCTCTTTTGACACGGCGCGTTTCCATTTAAAGAATATCTATAGTAAGCTTCATGTAAACTGCGGTAAAGAAGCAATTGCAAAAGCGCTTAGTGAACATATTGTATAAAAGTTGGCCCCCTGTCCCCCTAAAGGGGGGACTTAGATTGAATCAACCTTTTTGTTCAATCATTTGTTATTAACGTTTTTAGAGAATCATTAATTCTTGAAGATTTATTCTTTGCAATAAGCAACCGATTACGAATACATAGAAATGATATTGCTTAAGTTCCCCTTTAGGGGACAGGGGCTTCTGGCTCTCCTACTCAAACGTGTAGTTGTCTTCTCTCACTATACATTTCAATTTTGACTACGCATTCCCTGGACTGAAATACCATATCCTTTAAGACCGGTTTGTTCTCTTTTCGTAATTACAAAACAACTTTTATGAGAAAGTACCTTGTCTTATTTGCTATTTGCTTTGTCTGCACTATTTCTTCAGCACAAAATGTTGGTATCGGCACCGCGAATCCTCAAAATAAATTACATGTTGCCGGCGGGTTTAGATTGGATACTCTAACTGGAATAAATGGTTCAGGTCTTTTAAGACATGATGCAAACGGAGTAGTATATGGAATAAAATTTTCAGGTAATGTGAGTGATGTCCTTCGGGGGGATGGAACATTTGGTTCTGGTGGTGCTGGCTCTGTAGGGTGGTTATTGAACGGTAATGGTGGAACAAATCCCGCAACAAACTTTATTGGCACCACAGATAACCAGCCCTTATTGTTCAAAGTAAATAATATCAGACATGGATTCTTAAGTAGTAACAATATATTCTTCGGGAGTAATGCTGGTCTTTCAAATGTTGTAAAAGAGAATATCGGCATTGGTAATGGAGTTTTGCAAAATAATATTGAAGGTCTGGGTCTTTTGGGCGTCGGTGATTCGGTTTTACATAATAATACTTACGGCAACTATAATACGGCAATTGGAAACCGGGCCATGTACCAAAACTTTCTTGGCTCCCGGAATACGGCAGTTGGCTACGAATCGCTTTCAAAAGCTTATGAAGGCAGCGACAATACCGGTATCGGCTATCGGGCACTATTTCAAAATGATGGTTTTGACACTCGTGGGATTAATAACACCGCGGTTGGCAGCCTTGCCCTAAGTGCAAATACATGGGGATCAGAAAATACAGCCACCGGTTACCGTGCCCTGGCAACTGTGCAAACCGGATCGAGTAATTCTGCCTTTGGAGCCGCAGCATTGGCGAATAATACTACAATCTGGAACAGTGCTTTCGGAGCCAATGCCTTGTCTTCTAATACTACAGGTTTTGCGAATAATGCATTCGGAAGAGGAGCTCTTTTTAATAATACAACCGGAGGAGACAACGTCGCTATTGGTACAAACGCACTTTTCAATAACATAACAGGGAGTTTTAATACAGCCATTGGTAATCAAGCTTTGAATTTGAACAGAGCAGCCGGTAATTCCGCCGTAGGTTACCAGGCCTTAGTAAAAAATACAACAGGTGCTGTTAATACAGCTGTGGGTTACTTAGGTTTGGAAAACGCCACCACTGGTGCCGGCAACACCGCCATGGGAGGTTACGCCTTGCGCACTATAACAACAGGCAACTTCAACACTGCTGTTGGGTACCAGGCAGGATGGGGTTATAATCCGAATACCCCTAACCTACCTCTGGGTTTACCCCCTGATGTATCGAATGTTACATGCATTGGCTTTGATGCCGGTTTTCGCACGACCTCCAGCAACCAGGTCAATATTGGCAATTTCTCCATTGGGTGGATTGGTGGCAATGTCGGCTGGGGTACTTACAGCGATAAAAGAATGAAACAGGATATTAAAGAAGACATACCCGGTCTTGCTTTTATTACCCGTCTCAAACCGGTTTCTTATCACATCAACCTCGCCAAAGAAAAAGATATAGCAGGAGCAAATAGCAATGATGGAGACTGGGATGGCAAATATGATATTGAAAAAAGAAAAATGACCGGCTTTCTCGCTCAGGATGTGGAAGGCGCAGCAAACGAAATTAATTACAACTTCAGCGGCATACATAAACCGAAAAACGGAGATGGCTTATACAGCCTTGAATACGGCGCTTTTGTGGTTCCATTGGTTAAAGCAGTTCAGGAACAACAAAAGATCATCGAAGATCAGAACAAAAAGATAGATAAACAACAACAGCAGATTGATCTTCTAATAAAGGAAGTACAAAGCCTCAAGAAAGAATCTCTCACTCAGAAAAATTAATATCAATTCACTTCTTAAATCTCTGAAATGAAAAAAATATTCCTGATAAATCTATTAGTTATCCTGGTCCATTTTTGTTTTAGCCAACCTACATGTAAGATCCAAAATGACGCGAGTATTACCAATCTGAACGAAACAACCGGGCAATACCAGGGCGATGGCATCATAGGCAGTTGGAGCCTGATGCTGCAAGCCTTCGATAACAACAGCAACGGAAAACTGGATGAAGAAGAACGAAAGAAGGGAAACACCAACAAACACTTTTACCAGTTTAATGCCGATGGAACTTGTCTTATCCATACGTTGAAATTGAAAGGATATTATGAGGAAAAGAACGATGGCGGCAGAAAGAGACTGTACACCTACGTGTATGATGAAGGAACACCAGTGCGGGAAAACGCCTGGTACTTAATATCAGTTACCAAAACAGAAATGATCTTGTTGTCACAGGACAAATATGCTTTTTGGATTTTTAAACGTGTATGATATATGAAAAAGTTTTTTACAGCTGCCCTCTTTATGTGTGCGATGCTGGCTAATGCGCAAAATGTAGGTATCGGTACGCCGAATCCGTTTAATAAACTTCACGTAGCAGGTGGTTTCAGATTGGATACTTTAACCGGGGTAAATGGTGAAGGACTTTTAAGACATGATGCAAACGGAGTTGTATACGGAATAAAATTTTCCGGCAATGTGAGTGATGTATTACGTGGTGATGGAACATTTGGTTCCGGGGGTGCTGGCTCTGTTGGTTGGTTGCTCACAGGCAATAGCGGCACAAATCCTGCAACAAATTATATCGGCACCACCGATAACATACCATTGAATATTCGTGTAAATAATCTTCGATCCGGGTTGATAGATGGAACAACTGGCAATACCGGTTGGGGATATCAGACATTATTTTCAAATACAACAGGTTCTGTTAATACTGCACTAGGATACCAGGCCATGTTCAGCAATCAAACAGGAACAGAAAATACCGCTGTTGGCGACTGGGCTTTGTTATTGAATACCAGCGGTAGCTTTAATACAGCACTTGGCAGCCAGGCGCTAAGCCGTAACACAACCGGCATAAGTAATACAGCGGTTGGGAAATGGTCCATGCTCTTAAACACAACAGGCCAGAGGAATACAGCTGTAGGTGATAACGCCTTGAGTCGTAATACCGCCGCAGATGATAATACTGCGATTGGATATTTTGCTCTTCTTTCAAATAGAGGAACTGAAAATACTGCAGTTGGCAGTGGAGCCCTTTATGCAAATACAACAGGAGGCTCTAATACCGCCGTTGGTTATAATGCCCTTAGTTCAAATCAGACTAATGGTTCAAATTGTGCACTTGGACATTCTGCATTAAAAAATAATCAAGGATTTTTCAATAGTGCTGTGGGTGCCTCCGCGTTGTCTACCAATACAACCGGCGCAGGAAACTCGGCATTTGGACAAAGTGCACTATTTGGTAATACAACCGGGTATAACAATACCGCCATTGGTAACTACTCACTTTCCAGTAATAATAATGGATATTATAATTCTGGATTAGGCGCCTTGTCACTATGGAATAATACAACTGGCCACGATAATACGGCATTGGGTTACGGTGCAATGAGTACCAATTCCTTGGCCTCATTCAACACTTCCGTTGGTGCATTTTCAATGTACAATAATACCCTTGGTACCCAAAATGTCGCAGTAGGTTACAAGGCCATGGAACAAAACCTCAACGGCTCGTTCAATACCGCAACGGGTTATCAGTCTTTGCAAGGAAATAATAGCGGCAGTTATAACTCCGCATTTGGGTATGGTGCTTTAGAAGTCAATAAAGGTGATGACAACACTGCTCTTGGTTTCTATACTCTACTCACAAATACAACGGGAGACAGAAATATTGCCATTGGCTCTTTCGCCCTTAGCCAAAACGAAACGGGTTCCAGTAATATAGCTATTGGTATGAGTGCCGGTACGTCTGGCTCCAGAAATAATACAATAAGTATTGGGAATAATGGTTGGTTAAATGCTGCCGATAACCAGGTTTTTATTGGTAACGCAAGTAGTGTTTGGATCGGTGGCTGGAAACCCTGGAGTGTTTTTTCTGATGCAAGACTTAAAACTGATATAAAAGAAGATGTGCATGGACTTGATTTTATTATGCGCCTGCGACCGGTAAGCTACAACCAGACAGTAGAACAAATAACAAATGTAACTGGCAATAAATCCACCAAAGATTTTCCCGGTAAATATGATGCTGATAAAATTCGAATGAGCGGCTTCATGGCCCAGGAAGTGGAGCAGGCTGCAAAAGACGCGAACTACAATTTCACTGGAATCAGCAAAGTGAAGAGTGTAGATGAAGTGTACAGCATGAGCTATGAATCTTTCGTCACTCCACTGGTAAAAGCCGTACAGGAACAACAAGCCATTATTAACAAACAACAAAAGCAAATAGATGATCTGCTGCAAAGATTAGAAGCATTAGAAAAAAAATAGTTTCATTTTAAACCTAAGAAATGAAAAAGATAATCTTCATAAATATATTGATCTTCTTAACCTGTCTTTCGTTTAGCCAGGAAGCACTGAAGATCCAAAGTGGCGGAAGTATTACGATTCAAAACGGAGCTGAACTTGTTTTACAAGGCGGCCTTACACTTGATAATGGAAGCAGCTTGCTTAACAACGGAACAATTTCTTTAAAGAACAATACGGCTTCCAATATCAGTAACTGGACTGACAATTCAATTCTGGGTGCATCGACTGGAACAGGAATTGTGATCTTTAATAGCACCCATCCGCAACAATTCACAGGACCCACGAGTTTTTATACTGTATATCTAAATACTGACCAGCTTACAATAAACAATGATCTGAACATTTCAAATCTTCTTCGGCTTATAAAAGGAAAGATCAACACAACAAATTATGTTGTTGTATTGGTAAACTCCGCTGCTTCCTCATTGGAAAATGATGTCAGCAATACCGGTTATTCCAATAGTTGGATCAACGGAAACCTCAGAAGATCGATCGCCACGAATACAAGCAGCTACGATTTTCCTGTTGGCAATTCAGAAAGAAGCAATTTGTTGAAATTTTTAAATAACAATATCACAGGCCCCACCGCTCTTACTTCTTCATTTGGAACAAAACCCGGAACAGATGCCGGGTTAAATGTTATTGAAAACGGAAACACTTATACTGCTGTGAACAATGGTGGGGTTTGGAAACTTATTCCAAACAATACTGCTACTGGCGGCAACTATGCTCTTCATCTTTACTTCAATGGATTCACTGGTTTGCAGGATAATCGCTTCGGTATTCTTCGTCGTCCTGATGCAAGTAGCAATGCCGCTGACTGGATAGTACCAACAGGCAGTTTGTTAGAACCATTGAATGGAACAGGAAGAAAAGTGAGTGACGGTTTTGCACGGCGCTTCAATATTTCTGATTTCAGCCAGTTTGGTATTGGTGAGTTTAATTTAGCTACTCCTTGCGAAATAAACGGGCAGGCTGCCGTATGTACAGGCTCTTCAGATAATATTTATTCCGGTCCTCCCGGTATGACAACTTATTTGTGGACTGCGACCGGCGCAACAATCGTAGGACCAAATACAGGACCATCAGTCAGCGTAAGCGTGAGCGGCGTCGGCAGCTTCACGCTTAATTTGATGACGACGTTAAATGGTGTGACGGCGCAGTGTTCGAAAACAGTAAACATTAGTTTCGTTCCGACATGTGATATCACTGGTCCTAATGAAATGTGCGCCGCTTCCATCAATGGGTATCTCGGTCCGATCAACATGCTTAGTTATTCCTGGACGACAACACCTGGTCTCAATATCGTTGGACCTAATACAGATGCCCTGGTAAATGTGACATCATCAGTACCAGGCCCGCACATGTTAACATTAAATGCGACAGGAATTGGCGGATGTGTAAGCCAATGCACGAAAGTCATTACTGTAAAACCATTGCCTCCATGTGGTATAACAGGCTCCTCCAATATAACTAGTGGTACATCAAACAACCAGTATACGGCGCCAGCTAATTTAAGTTCGTATAGCTGGTCGATCGGGGGCAATGGTTCTATTGTTGGTCCTGCTACCAATTCATCAGTGAATGTTACAGCGGGTGCCGCAGGAAGTTTTACACTTACATTGACAACAACATTGAATGGCTGTTCAGTTAGCTGTACTAAAGTTGTTACGGTTGATCCATCAACAATCTATAGTTGTAATATCTCCGGCCCGTCAGAAGTATGCAATGGATCGTTGGATGTATTTACGGCTCCCGCCAATTTAACCAGCTACACATGGAATATTACCGGCAATGCAACTATTATCGGATCCAATGCGGGTTCGTCAGTTAGTGTTAGCGCTACAATTCCCGGATCATATACCCTCAATTTGGAAACAATGCTCAATGGTGTTGGTTGTTCTTCGTCCAAAACTGTAAATATAATTGCATGTGTAAATGCGTGTACTTATACACAGGGATTTTATGGTAATGTAAAAGGAAAGGCTTGTTATAACAACACAGGCACTACAATGACATCATCACAACTTATGCTCAACGCCTTTGGTGCAACGACCAGCAAAGTATTCGGAAACACCGCCAATAACAGATTCTTTACTTTATTCAAATCTAATATTACAAGCGGCGATATTTATAAGATGTTGCCGGGTGGTGGTAATGCAAAATCAATTGATGTTGACAATACTTCACCATTTGATGGCGCGTATTATGCTGACCAAAGTACCTGGTCGTTGGTGCCGTTGGAAACAAAAGGTCAGCAAAAAGGAAAGATCCGTAATTCATTGCTGGCTCAAACGATCACATTATGGTTCAATATTCAAAACAGCAGCAATCTTGGAAACATTATTCTTCACGAGGATACCCTGCTAACAAAGGCCACAACTGATTGCGGCAACACAACACCGGTTGGCGAAGCAAGCAAGTTTGGACTTCCGCATAATGTGGTTGTTTACCTGAATGGAGGCAACGGCTACCCGGCGACCGTTAATGGATTGTTTGCTTTAGCCAATGATGTATTAGGTGGGGTGAATACAACAATGAATGCATCTGCAGTAGAGCAAGCAGTGGATGTTATCAATAACGCATTTGACGAATGTCGCGTTCTTGTTGGAACAATTCCATACAATGATCAATCATTGGTAAGAACTGGTCAACTGATCGTTAAAATGCCTGAAGTAACAGTAACCGGCGAAACAAATGTATTGAAAGTAATTGCTTATCCTAATCCATACAAGAATCATTTTCAATTGCTGATTACTTCACCTGTATCGGGAATGGCTAATATTGAATTCTTCACACTAAACGGGCAAAAAGTTTATGAAATGAATAAGCGGGTTGTTGTCAATGCAAATAATGCAATTACATATACGGGACCGCTACGATTTGCTACGCTTATTTATAAAGTCACAGTAGAAAAAAATATAGCAACAGGTGTTGTTTTAAAACCCAATTAAGATAAACGCTATGAGACGATTGATAAATCAACTTTATCCATTTGCCCTTATTCTTTTGATAAGTTGTGGTAGCAGTAGTGCCGAAAAGAAATCTTCGGGTGAACCCATAGCAAATACTGCGGCGGCTTCGTCAGCCGATGGTCGACAAGAAAATGGAATAGTCGGCGAATGGCAACAACAGTACACTTGTTTTGACAAGAATGGCAATTATAAACTTGAACCTGAAGAAAAGAAAGGATCAGGTACTCGTCTTGGCTTTGATTGGTTCCGGTTCAACGCCGATGGAAGTTGTTTAAGGGATAAGGATATAGAATTCGAGGGCACTTACGAAATACAGGAAAAAAATGGGAATAAAAAATTGGTGATCCACGGTGGCGGTAACCTTCGTTATACAATTGGTGAGTTAACTGATCAGGAGTTAATACTTGGATCGAATGGAGCCTTTATTGTTTTTAAACGTATCAATTAATCATTATAAATAATCGGGCATGAAACCAAATTCCATAATCGTTTTGATCGCTGCGATTTTCTTCTTTGCAAATTGCGGCGATAATAAAGCGGCAACTGACGAAACAGAACAAGCCAATAATCCTTCATTTGAAAACAAAGGGGAACAAGCGTCAAACTCCGGACAGGGTGACGATATTATTGGTGAATGGGAATTATTGGGTTTTGTTAGTGATACAAATGATAACCTGCAGGTAGATGAAGAGGAAAGAAAAAACCTTACGACGCCATCCTTTAAAGATTACATGAAACTGAACAGTGATGGCACCGGTCTTTTTACTATAGCAAAGATGGATGGACGTTACGAAGCAAAACCCAAAGAGAACGGTGGGAAAAACTATCTCACCTGGTTTGATACGGCAAATGGTCCGCATAAGATAGGAACCATCGTTAAAGTAACAAAGGATGAATTACATATTAAAGAACCGGGAGGTAATGGATTATTTATATGGAAACGATTATAACCTGCTTAATAGATCTAAAACATCAATACATGAAATATAACCTCACCATTTGTCTTGCATTCGCCTTACTGATCGCATGCAAGAACAAATCACAAGAGTCTAAAGTGGCTGAAACTTCACAGCACCAACCTGAAATTGCGGCAAACACTCAACCAAGTCAAAGTTCTGAAGATGGGATCACCGGAACCTGGAAGCTGAAGCTGGAAGCATATGATGATAATAAAAATAAGATCCTTGACGAAGCTGAGCGAAAAAAAGGTTTTCGAAATAATTACCTGTTTCGTTTTAACGCAGATGGAAGTTGCAAGATCCAGGAATTTTATAAAGGTCACTATGAAGTGAAAACAGAAAGCAATAAAAAAATGCTCCATGTGTACCGCGACCGAATCGTAGGTGAAGAAGAAAAAGATCCACCGCCAGATGTGTACCGCATAATCTCACTGAGTAAAAATGAACTTGTATTGCTTGAAGACCTGGGAAATTTAGCTTTCTGGGTTTTTGAAAGAGCCAACTAACCATCGCGTAAAATCAAGTTTATGAAAATCATCTATTTCATTTTTCTCTGTTTGTGTACAGCCAACATATGTCATTCACAAATCCTAAAGAAGGTCCTGAATGATGCAAAGAACCAGGCTGAATGGAAGGTAAGATCAAAAGCAACACAAAAAACTGACCAGGCAATTGATAGTCTGCTAGCTCCCCAACCGAAAAAGGAAGAAAAAAAATCAACGTCAAAGCAAACACAGGTTAAACAATCTACTACAGCAACATCGGCAACAAGCTCGAATGAAGAAAGTTCCACTATAGGTGAAGGTTTCATTACACTTTCTTTATCTGCAACTGAAGTTTTCAGAGGAGGTACTGTTATTGTCACGGGCACAAGTGTGAAGTACGGAAGCCTGCAAAATGTAATCATGGCTGTAAAGGGACCGGGCACAGATGAGCAGGAAGATGTGAAACTTTATGAGAATGGATCATTCGCTATTGGCTGGGATGCAGAGCAAGCAGGAGAATTTACAATCACAGTAAAAAGCAGCGATGGCAAAGATCAAAAATCAGCGAAAGTAAAAGTATATGACATAGATGTTATGGATGATCTGTGGGTGCTGGATGATGAAAAACTAACCCATAAGACTTATGAAAAATTAAAAGCCGAAGCCGAAAGAGTGGAGAGCCTGTTAGCCGAAAAAGATAAAGCTGAACTTGAAAAGGAAATGAACGAGGTAAAAAAGAATGTTGATGCAGTTTTGAAACTATACAATGATCTGGCCAAAGCGGCTGCTGGTTTAGGAAATATCATTAAAAAAGGTTCATCGCTTTCACCAACTCTTTACGACAATCTCTCCCTATTGAATGATAAACTAAATGAGCAGCAGGCACAAATGCAAAAAATGTATGATCCAGCAAATCATCAACCATATGATAATACGGTATGTGAGTACCTGGTAATGCTTAATGAAGCTTGTGCTGCCTTTTCAACATTTACCAATGTATGGTCAAAATCTGTGGCTACAATTCTGAAAAATATTGTACTTGATAAAGCAACACCTAAAGCTGTAGAAGTAGCAAATGATAAAGCTGGTGCAAACATGGGGGATCTTGGAGCGGTAGACAAAACAGCAGGAAAATTATTTGCCACTGCCCAGCTTGATGCAGAAGGATTATTTGGTAAGCTCAGCACTGCGAGTTTTACAGGCGACATCATGCAATTTGCTACAGATGTGCTGATGAAAAAATATTGCGGCGTTTTTAAAGGCGAATTAAACCATGATTATAAAATAACTTATCGCAATAGTGCTGGCGCCACCTGGTGGGCCTACAGTTACAAAACTGAGGCCGCAGTTACTTTTCGTTATCCCAAAACTAATTCCGGCAAGCTCATTAAGATGAAGGGGAACATTGAAGGAAATGCTACTGAGTTCAAATTCTTCCAGGATGTTGAACAAATGGATGACTTCAAAGAGCAAATGAAAGGAAGAGCAAAACTTACACCCATTCAACTTTATAAACCTTTGCCGGTTTCATTTGCGAGCAGCAAAAAAGATGAATTAGGTTTTGGCGCAGCGGCAAGAGGCATTGCTACCCCAGCCTACTTTAACATCCCCGTTGATGCGGAATACGACACTGAAGCTGAAACAATAAAAATATTCCTGAATGACCCAATCATTGATTTTACCCCGATGGTAAAATATACTTATGGGTACATTGCAATAGCCGCAGGCATTCCATTGGTTACAAGAGTTGACTTCCCCATAAATAAGGCCAGGCTTACATTGAATGCAGTTGTTTCCCGTAGTAACGAGTTGACAGTTTCAAAAGATGCCAAGAACAACCTGACAGTAAAAGGAAGCGGTGACAGGCATATCGGCACCAGCTCGTCCGAAACCGAACACGAGATCAGTTATAGTGTAACGGCAAAAAATGATAATTGATAATTACGAATAAGATCACCAATACCAACTAAAATAGAAAGCTCATAGATCCTCCATCTTGACTTCTTTATGAAACATAAAAACCACCCGGTACAACAGTCCCTGTCATTTGATTTTTTTTCTATGGTAGTTGCAGCGCTCAAAAAACATTTACTGTTCCTAATTTTCTATTGTCCATGCACCGGCCTTAATTCGCAAACAGCAAATGATTTTGGTACAAAAGATCGGATAGGTAACGGCCTTGAAGGAAATATTTTCGCTTTATCCGCCGACACAAGAAGACTTCCCGATTTTGATACCATGAGTTCTTTGGGAACGATCTATACAAAAGAACTTAATATTCCAAGGCGAAGCTGGACAAATGGTTTTCCCGGCGTTACCGACAGGTTTGAATGGTTTGGGATTGAATACAAAGCAACTTTTACTGTTAAAAAAGCAGGACGTTATACTTTTACCTTGTTGAGTGACGATGGGTCAAAACTTTTTATTGATGATAGCCTGGTGGTAGATAATGATGGTTTGCATGGCCTGGTAGGAAAAAGCAACATTTTCGAACTTGACAAATCACCCCATAAAATAAAGATCCAATACTTCCAGGGCCCACGGACTGAAATTGCTTTGCAGTTTTTTGCAAAACTGGATAATGAAAACTCTGAAATTTTTCCAGGCAATAATTTTGCATTAACGACACCCCCAGTTCAGACAGGTTCTAAAAGTCTTTTTATTTGGATATTAATTGCCGGTCTCATTTTATTATTGTTCGTAATATGGTATCGTAGGAAAAGAAAGCAACCAGCTGCACTCAAGAATGGTTCGGGTCAGCAATAGCGGCAGGCAGTTATCGAAAGCTTTGTTGATTCCCGGTTTATTGAGTTTCCAAAAAATGCTGGCAAAGTGATTTCAGGAGATTTTGATGCACATTCAACAAATGAATGAAAGGTACTTACAGATTCAGAATTCCTCAATGTAGAGCCCCGAGCGGTTAAAGCTCCAGCAGTGTTTTGACTGGGTCTTTACCAAACAACAATTGATCAGGATTCTCCAGCAATTCTTTTACTCTTACCAGGAAACTTACCGATTCACGGCCGTCAATGATCCGATGATCATAGCTCAGCGCTACATACATCATTGGTTTGATAACAATCTGACCATTTAGGGCAATAGGTCTTTCTTCTATTTTATGCATTCCGAGGATCGCGCTTTGGGGTATATTTATTATCGGGGTGCTTAATAAAGAACCAAACACTCCGCCATTTGTGATGGTGAAAGTGCCACCGGTAAGATCTTCTGCCGTTAGCTTGCTATCTCTTGCCTTAGTTGCCACTTCTATCACTTTCTTTTCAATATCGGCCATACTTAAACTTTCTGCGTTACGGATTACCGGAACAGTTAACCCCCTTGGCGTAGAAACGGCAATAGAAACATCACAGTAATCATGATAAACAATATTATCGCCATCGATATAGGCGTTTACTGAGGGCCATTCCTGTAATGCATAGCAACAGGCTTTTATAAAAAAGCTCATGAAACCAAGACCAACGCCGTGTATTTCTTTGAATTTGTCTTTGTATTGACTTCTTATATCCATAACGGCCTGCATATTCACTTCATTAAATGTGGTGAGCATTGCAGTAGTATTCTTCGCCTCAACTAATCTTCTTGAAATCGTTTTCCGAAGATTACTCATCTTCTCCGGCTTTTCATTTCTTGAAAAGGATTCACTACCCGGTTTGCGACCAGGGCTGCTTAACGCAGCAAGCACATCATCTTTCAGGATTTTTCCTTCAGGGCCTGACGGAGTAATTTTTTTCAGATCAACTTTCTTATCAGCGATCATTGCCGCCGCAACAGGAGAGGCTTTTACATCATCTGAAGCTTCTTCTTTTGGTTTCGGTAAAATAACTACGGGTTCCTTTTCAATTTTCTCTTCATTCTTAGCCTCAACCTTAGCCTTCTTCTTTTCTTCTGACTTGTGACCTCTGGCTTCTGACTTCTTCTCTTCAGAAGGCTTGCCATTCGAAGGCTTGGAAGCTTTCTCATCAATGCTTGCTAATTTATCGCCGATCTTAATGCTATCGCCTTCTTTAATGTCTTCCAGTTTGATCACCCCTGCTTTCTCGGCATTCACTTCAAAAGTGGCTTTTTCACTTTCGAGTTCAGCGATCACTTCATCTCTTTCCACATAATCACCATCTTTCTTTGTCCACTTTAGCAAAGTGACCTCACTTATTGATTCACCAACCGTTGGAACTTTTATATCTATCATAAAGCTTATTTCTAATTTCTTATTTCTAAATTTCTATTTTATTAGCACATCAGCATATTATCAAATTAGCACATTAAATTGAGAATGCTGTTTCAATTATCTCCGCCTGCTCCTGTACATGCACTTTATGATGGCCCGTAGCAGTTGATGCAGATGGCTGCCGGCTTATGACTCCATAATTAATGCTATGCAAATTCATCTTCAAAAATGAAGCGGCACCCATATTCAAAGGTTCTTCCTGTACCCAGAACCATGTTGCTTTATTATACTTCTCATATAATGCGTCAAGTTGATTTAACGGTAAGGGATACAATTGCTCAATGCGAATGATCGCGATATCATTTCTCTTGTCCTTTTGTTGTTTTTCAGCGAGGTCAAAATAGATCTTCCCGCTACAGAATAAAACTGTATTTACTTTTGACTCATCAGCAAATGAATCATCGATCACTTCTTTAAAAGCGCCCGTAGTAAACTCATTCATCACGGAATAAGAACCGGGGTGACGAAGATTTGCTTTTGGCGAAAAAATTATCAATGGTTTTCTGAATGGCCATAATAACTGGCGGCGCAACGCATGAAAAAAGTTTGCAGCCGTCGTAATATTCGCTACTACCATATTCAATTCAGCACACATTTGCAAAAATCGTTCAAGCCTTGCACTGCTGTGCTCAGGGCCCTGTCCTTCATAGCCATGTGGCAGTAACAAGGTAACACCATTCATCCTGTTCCATTTTTGCTCACCTGCAGCTATGAACTGGTCAATTGTGATCTGGGCTCCATTGCCAAAATCACCAAACTGCGCTTCCCAGATCACCAGGGCATTTGGATTTGCCAATGCATAACCATATTCAAAGCCCAGCACCCCATATTCACTCAACAAAGAATTATATATTCGGAATTTACCCTTCGCTCCCGGGACAGCACTTAGACGATTGTAAGCTTTATCATTCTGTTCATCACGCAATACAGCATGACGATGGCTAAAGGTTCCCCTTTGGATATCCTGGCCGCTCATTCTGACGTCCTTGCCCTCAACCAATAAACTTCCATAAGCAAGTAACTCAGCAGTTGCCCAATCAACTTTATTCTCAGTTTGAAACAATTTTACTTTATCCTGTAATAACTTTTCAACTTTACGCAACGGCTTAAAATCATCCGGCCATTTCATCAATGCATCAAAAATATTTTTAAATGATTCTTCAGTGATTGCCGAAGAAGGAGAATTATCAAAATCCTCAATAGTTGCCCTGCGCAATTTTTTCCATTCGAGTTCCGGTGGCTGATATTTATAAGACAATGGATTTTGTTTTACTTCATCCAACCTCTCCTGAAGATCGGCCCAGAATTTTTTCTCCATTTCCTTTGCCAGTTCCTGCGCATCTTCTTCACCATGCTCCATCAGGTATTTTACATATACTTCTCTTGGATTTGCATGCTTATCAATCAACGCATACATATGTGGCTGTGTAAACTTGGGGTCATCTCCTTCATTATGTCCATGGCGACGATAACAAACCATATCAATAAAAATATCCGAATGGAATTTTTGCCGGAACCTGGTGGCCATCTCAACACATTTCACCACCGCTTCGGGGTCATCACCATTTACGTGCAACACGGGAGCCTGTATAGCCGCGGCCAATGATGTACAATAATCCGAACTTCTTGCATCGTCAAAATCAGTAGTAAACCCGATCTGGTTATTAATTACAAAATGAATAGTGCCGCCCGTATAATAACCTTTCAAATAACTCATTTGTAAAATCTCATACACTACACCTTGTCCGGCCAGCGAGGCATCACCGTGAATTAATATCGGGAGTATTTTATCGTAGTGACTGCTATACATCACATCTGCCTTTGCCCTTGAAAAACCGACAACAACAGGATCGACCGCTTCAAGATGCGAAGGATTGTGCATCAACTTCAAATGCATTGTTTTTCCATCCGGTGTTGGCACCTCACTACCAAAGCCCATATGATATTTAACGTCACCACTGCCCATTGTTTGATCAAGCTTGGCAGTGCCCTCAAACTCACTAAATATTTGTTCATACGTCT
>JAICGN010000069.1 GCA_025923075.1 Chitinophagaceae bacterium | reverse complement strand
CGATCGCGGCGCAAACCTCATCGATAGTATTTCTTTTTAGCAATAATTTTTTTGCTTTCTCAATTCTGACTTCCTGCAGGTATTGATTCGGGGTGCGACCATAATACTTCTTAAACAAACGAATAAAATGAAATTTAGAAACCAACGCTTTGTTTGCAATCTTATCCAGATTGATATTCTCAGAAAAATGCTTGTCGATATAAAGTTTGGCATCTTTGATCTGCTTTGTCAGATCATCATGAGGATATAAAGCTTTGTTAAGTCTTGCGACTTCGTCACGATAAAAAGTCATAAACCCTTTATTCAGCTGGTTCAATCAAATCCCAAAGATTCCCATAAAGATCCTTGAAAACAGCTACTGTACCATACTCTTCTTTTTGTGGAGTCCTTACAATTTCAATTTGATTGTCTAATAAATTTCGATAATCTGTTTCAAAATTATCAGTATGAAGAAATAAAAAAACTCTGCCGCCGGTCTGGTTTCCAATCCGGCTTTTCTGTTCTTCATTGGCAGCCTTTGCAAGCAGCAGACTACAACCTTCAGATCCTTTTGGTTTCACAATTACCCAACGTTTTGTATCACTAAGCGAAGTGTCTTCAACAAGTGTGAAATTTAATTTTCCTGTATAATACTTTATGGCCTCGTCATAGTCGCTTACTACAATCGCAATATGCGCGAGTCGTTGATTCATTAGTGATGAGTCATTTATTTTGTAAAGCGCACGAAAGAAACACCAGGCCGTTTGAATAAATTTTATGATCAGTAAGTGTCAACCAAGTTCTTTCATTTATTTCTTTGAACAAAGACTTGGCACCGCCAAGAGCAACCGGGTGAACCGCCAAAATGATTTCATTCACAGCTGAAGGTTCATAAGGGGATGAAATCAGTTCAGCGCCACCAGATAATCAATTGTCTTTTCCTTTGCTGTTTTTTATTTTCACGACTTCTGTTTTAACATCTCCTCTAATCAATATAACTCCTTCTTTCGCTTTTTCAATGGTATTAGAAAAACATATTCTTTAAGTTTGGGAAGCCGGGTGGTACTTCATCTTGCATGGCCTGCGCCAGCTCATAAGTTTTACGGTCCATAATAGGCGAATCAATACGTTTGAAGAATTCAGACATGCCATTATCTTGTCCGTAAACACCAACAAATTCCCCTTTTGGGCCCTCAAATAAAACCATCAAGACTAACATCAACGGAAAATGATTTTTCTCATAAATGATCAATTACATATTTGAGCAACAATTGCGGAAGCCGGTTGATACCCTAACCTGGACGCTTGTTTCATATCGGAACATGCTACATTCTTTTTCCCCGAATAGTATTCCGCTAATCCCCGGCCATAAAAAGCTTCTGCATAATCCTTTTTATACTCAAGTGCCTTTGAATAAGTTCTGATGGCCTCCTCATATTTTTTTTCATTATTATAAACACTAGCTTTGTTCAGGTAAGCTTTCACATAATCAGGTTTCACATCAATGGCTTTATCAAATTCCTGGATTGCCAGGTCATTCATTTTTCTATTCATATAAAGATTACCACGATTAAAATAAGCCAGATGAAAGCCGGGGTTTAACGAAATTACCTTACCATAATCCTGCAAGGCTTCATCGAACCGGTTCATGTCCCGCAAAAGATTTCCACGGTTAAGATATGCTTCAATATAATTATTATTCAGCTCGATGGCCTTAGTGTAATCCTCCAGGGATTCAGAATTCTTACCTTGGCTGGAATACAGAAATGCCCGGGCATAGAAAGCATCTGCATAATCAGGTTTTAATTCAATGGCCTTATTGTAGGCCTTAAGTGCTTCTTGCCACATGTTTTTATTTTTTAAAGCATTGCCGCGTCCAACATATATTGACTCCCATCCTGGCATTAAACTGATCGCTTTATCAAAATCCTTAAGTGCATCATCATTCCGGTTCATATTTATCAAGGCTGTACCGCGGTTATTATATGCTTTTACATAATTGGGATTTAATTCAATAGCTTTATTGAAATCTTCCAAAGCAAGCTCTGTTTTTGAATCAAGTAGTAAAGTATGGCCCCGATTATTATACGCTAAAGGTATCGTTTGATATTGTTCAATGACATCATTCCAAAGAACCAGATCATTTTTCCACACATTGCACCTTGTATATGTTTTTATTGAAAAGAAAGTAGCAAATGCAAAGAGTAGAATAGTGGCCAGCCATTTTGACTTTTGATTCCATAAGTAATAAAAGCCTTCACCGGCAAGATAAAAAATTCCAATCGAGGGAATATAACTGTACCGGTCCGCGATTATTGCCCCGCCCACAGGCAATAATTGCAAAACGAGAAATATTGTTATTGCATAAAAACCAATTCCAAAAAATATCTTTTTTGTAACCCGCAGTGAATAAAAAATAGCAACCACGAGGCCTGCAAATAAAGCGGGATATAAATAATATTGTGCCGGTATACGCTCACCACTCGTGACAGGATAAGGATAATAGGCGCTTAGATTCAAGGGAAAAATAAGCTGCACTATATAAGTGATAAAGCCATAACACGCAAAGATCATGCGCTGAAAAAATGATAAATGAATAACATCCGTAGCTCCTGCTGATTGCTGTGCCCGGATTGCCACAATCCCGACGACTATTGATAACAGGAAGAAAGGAGCTTTTTCCAGTAATGTTTTTGTATTTATTTTTCGCCCCATAAAATGATCCGTCAGTATTAAAAGCACGGGTAGTGATGCGGCCATCGCTTTTGAAAGAAGCGAAACGGCAAACAAGATTAAAGCAATGATGTAGTATTTTCTCTGGTGGCTTCCCTGAAATTTAAGATAAAATATATAAGACGCAAGAAAGAAAAAAGTATAAAGTAAATCCTTTAATTCAGCTGCCCAGGCAACCGATTCAACATGTAAAGGATGAATGCCAAATAAAAGAGAAGCTACCAATGCTATTTCTTTTTTATTCGCCAGGCGCAGAACAGTGAAAAACACAAGCAAAACATTCATTAGATGCAGCAATAAGTTAATTGTATGATAGCCTGTTGCATTCAGTCCGAACAGTTGATATTCAATTGCCACGATCAGAATTGTGAAAGGATGGTAGTTACCCATTACATACTGTGAAAAAATATCTTTCAGATTGATGGAATAAACCAGGGGGTTTTCTTTTATGTAATATTTGTCATCCCACGCTAATAATTCGTTATTAAAGACAGGTAAATAAGAAAAAAATGAAATTAGAATAATGATGAACAAGGCGACGTAATACTTCCAATTCTCAGGCTTAGAAACCTTTGGCTTCTTCGGAGAGGATTTCTTTTCTGCTGGCTGCTGCTTATGCTTTATTTTTTTCTTCATGTATGGGGAAAATCAATTTAATAATGATCAGGCAGTAAAACCTAGTTATCAACTTCTTTTATTGTCGGCCGGCCATCCTCCTTTCGTTTCTCATAACGAATATAAAAATTAGAAAGGTTAGGCTTAATTTTTTTCTTACGTTTTAATTCATACTTGTAAATACACTGTCCCAGCTGATGGAGGAAAGGATAACCAACATTATCATAATCATACTTATTATCATTTAGAATGTTATCACTATTAACATATACTGTCGCTGTAAGTATGAACTCGGTTTTATTTTTAAAATCGGCCACATAAGAAACATCTGTTAGACAGCCATAAGCCCACCCGACTTTATTGAATACTCGGATATGATCTGGCATATTATGGCCCTGATTTCTAAAAAAGAATTTCACATAACTCTCATAATAAAGATTTGTGTCGTATTTAGGAAAATCGGTTTCGGATGGATATTGTGAAAGAAAACGGTATAAAAAACGATAATCTTCTTTAGTTAAATTAAACCTTCTATTCTCGGGAACCGAACCTGGGAACAAAACAGCTTGCAACAATTGCTGAAGGTGATAAACAGTAACGTTATTGGCCGTGGTAAAATCGATAGGTTCATTAATAAGGCTATCCTGTGCATTCATGTAAGCCTTTCCCATTTTGTTAATATGGCTGAAATCAAGCGAATCAGTATTAAATGCCAGCGGCTGCAAGTAAATAAGCGATCCACCGGGTTCTATAAATCGAATTGGATTAGTATGCCTGTTTTCATCGGCATTCATACGCATAAATCGACGAGTGATGCGAAAATCAGTATATCCCATTTCATGCATGCGCCGATTGATGGTTTGCTGCCCCACGAATTCATACATGCGGTTGTAGGCATCATTATCACTTACCAAAAAAGCTTTCCGGATAAATTGTGCAATAGAAGGAAGCCCGTTCTCCGCTGTGCTGTCTTTATATAAAATTGTTTGCCGGGAATAGCCGCTGTCAAACTGCATTGGCGTAAACATGTCCAGGCGATCATTCAGTTGATTTAGTTTTTCCAGCGAGAGAAAAGCCAACGGCATTTTTACCGTTGAAGCGGGATTAAAATAGCGAAGCGAATCGTAGTTATAATAATAGTTAGTAAAAGAAGGAATGTTATTCTTATCCCGGTTGATCTGTGTATAAATGATCTGGTAACGATAAATTTCCGGATGCCTTAACACGGATTGAAATAAACTGTCTTTTTCGCCGGCAAAAATATTTTCTAATAATTTATCTGATCGCGCCTGGGCTATATTGGTTATCGAACAAATGATCAGGAGAAAAAAAAGAATGTGATGCCGCATAAATGAAGATAAACAAAAACCATAAATACCATGCGCTGTAAAAAAACTGGTATTAAAATGCAATCACTTTTTTACTAGATACGTAAGAAATACAAGCCCATCCGGATAGATCGTATGATCGGTAAGCGTCAACCACGTTCGCTCTTTAATATCTTTGAATAAGGCTTTTCCTGCTCCCAGAATAACCGGATGTACCGCTAAAATAATTTCATCCACCAGTTGAAGATTCATTAGCGAAGAAATAAGTTCAGCTCCTCCGAAGAGCCAAATATCTTTTCCTTTTTCATTTCTAATTTTCTCCACTGCACTTCTTATATCGCCATTTACAAGCACTGCTCCCTCCCTCACCCTTTCAAATGAGTTTGAAAAAACATATTCTTTCAGTTTTGGAAAACCTGGCGCCGCTTCGCTCTCCATAGATAAAACCAATTCATATGTTTTACGCCCGTAGAATACAGAATCAATACGTTTAAAAAAATCAGACATTCCGTAATCCTGGCCGGTGAAGCACCAATCAAACTCTCCATTTGGACCTTCGATATATCCATCCAAGCTTACTGCAAGTTGAAGAAGGATTTTGCGCATTCTGAAGTGTTAAAATTCAAGTTCAATTACAAATCTGGAGAGTTATACAGTTGCGATTGATATCCCAAATTTACCGCATTTTAAATTGTGGCCCGGAGCAAATTAATGTCCTCACACAATCGAAACAGGCAGGCATTATAAATTATTTTTCCCTGCCAATAAATGGTTTGTTGGCTGTCAATTGAGATATTGCTCTTTCTATATTTTTATCAACGCTTTCCACAGACTTCAAGAAATTTATATACCGCAGTATCTCTTTTTGACGGGAAGGGCTAAGCCTGTCAAATGCTTTTTTAGCTTGATTATTTTCTTTAAATGCCTTTTTTAGCCTGGGATGTATTGAAGTTGTTCTTGGCCTTGGATCAAAATCAATGTGTATATCGATAATATCACCAACATCTTTATTAGCAACTTTACGCATTGGTGTATTCAAATACAACCTCCATTTGCCGCTATACTTTACAAGGTTTTGAATAAAATCCTTATCCCTAATTTTTAATTGAACAGGTACGGCACCTTTATCTTTTCCTGCTTTTTGAAAAATGTATTTTAAAACTGAAGAGGGAAGTAATACATAAGGATTGATGCCAATTATGTAAATTTTTGCAGAGAATGATCTCATCAGAGCAATTTAATCAACGTTGGAATGTCGAGTAAGAACAAAAAGCTATTGCAGGGCTCCGAACTCCGAACTCTGAACTAAGAACTCACAACAACCTCTTACTCTCCCACTCTCTTCTCCCCAATCCTGCAAACACATGTCTCTCGCTATGGTAAGATGAACGCACAAGCGGGCCGCTTTCTACATAGTCCAGACCAAGTTGGTAACCGATCTCACGATATTCGGCAAATTCATCGGGATGGACAAACCGATGAACGGGTAAATGTTTTTTTGTTGGTTGAAGATATTGACCGAGCGTTATTACATCGCAACCATTGTCCCGAAGATCGGTCATGGTTTGTATCACTTCCTCTCTCGCTTCACCAAGACCGAGCATGATGCCGCTCTTGGTTCTCATACCCCCTTGCTTTAAGATCTTTATCACTTCCATGCTTCGCCAGTACTTGGCTTGTATGCGTACCTGTCTTGTCAATCTTTCTACGGTTTCAACATTATGACTCACCACTTCAGGAGCCGCATCGATAATGCGTTGGATGTTTTCTTTTTCACCTTTAAAGTCAGGTATCAGGGTTTCTAACGTGGTATCGGGATTTAATGCTTTAACTGCTTTGATGGTATTGTACCAGATAATAGAACCACCATCTTTTATCTCGTCACGGTCAACCGATGTGATCACCGCATGCTTCACCTTCATTAAATGAATAGCTTCAGCCACCCGTTGGGGTTCATCCCAATCCAGTGGTGCGGGACGGCCCGTAGCAACGGCACAGAACCCACAGCTTCTTGTACAAATATTTCCAAGGATCATAAACGTGGCTGTACCTGCACCCCAGCACTCGCCCATATTGGGACAGTTGCCGCTTTCACAGATCGTATGAAGCTTATGGGTGTCGACAAGACTTCTTACATGCTTGTATTCTTCGCCAATAGGAAGCTTAACGCGAAGCCAATCTGGTTTCTTTTGCCGTGGCTCTGATATTATTGGAAGTTCTGTCACTGTTTTAAATAAATTCCAAGAACCAAATTTCAAAAAACAAATAAATTATAAGAAAAAAAGTTAAAGACCTCTCATCACTTACCTCTTCTCACTTTTTACTGCAGCACTATTTTTATTTTTTAATTTTAATCTTATTTGGAACTCGGATCTTGTTATTTGGTTCTTGATTGTTTTAAATAAATTCCAGGAACCCAAATTTCAAAAAACAAATAAATTATAATAAAAAAAATTAAAGACCTCTCATCACTCACGTCTTCCTACTTTTTACTGCAGCACTATTTTTATTTTTTAATTTGAATCTTATTTGGAACCTGGATCCTGTTATTTGGTTCTTGATTGTATTAAATAAATTCCAGGAACCCAAATTTCAAAAAACAAATAAATTATAATAAAAAAAATTAAAGACCTCTTCTCACTTTTTACTGCAGCACTATTTTTATTTTTAATTTGAATCTTATTTGGAACCTTGATCTTGTTATTTGATTCTTGTTTTTGATGATTAGAATTACCGAAACTACAGGTGTGCCCTTGCCTGATACCTGCCTGCCCGCAGGGAAATACTTCAGCCGCGAACAGAACTATCCTGCAAATTTACATGGATTACTTCCTGTGTCCAAACATCATGGCGATATGCCCCTGGTAAAAGAATTGTTTTTCTTTTTGATAAAGCATGATGGGGATTTTTCCTGCATAGTATTCGGCGCTAACACCAACCTCTATCCCTGAAACAACTTCGTTGAAACGACCAAAATCAAAACGAAGACCGGTTTTTGCAAATATCCCCGGTTTTATTTTCATTTCACCCCAACCCTTGCCAAGCCCGCCGCTGCCAATAATAAAACCGAATTTGAATAAGGAGTCTGTTTTGGGATCAGTGGAATATTTTATGGTTTTGGCTACGCCATTATCTTCAACCTGGATATAATAAGGACGCAATAAACCCAGTGAGAAGCCACCTTTATATACAACACTGACAGCAACGCCATTCTTGTTTCCTTTTTGCCCCATTATGCGATGGCCACCAATGCCCAGCTGCACTGAATAAAAATTATTGATCTTACCATACACATATGGATTGCCAAATGAAAACCCCCCGGTACCATTTGGCAGCTTGTCTTCCTTAGGATGTTTTATCTCATTAAACTCAATGCCATACACGACTCCATTCCTCGGCGTTTTCTTCTTTCCTTTTTCATAAAAAGCCCCATATCCGTTTGTCCGGAGTTGTACCCCCCAAATGCTTTGTGATGAATAAACGAGGATACCTTCTTCTTCCTGGCGGGTCATTTCAGTAGCCTTATCTTGTTTTTCTTGCTTGCGCGCCTGTTTTTTTGTTTGCTTTTTTGGAATTTCCTGTGCCAATAATGATGAAGCTGCGGAAAAGAAGAGGGCAATGATGAATAGTTTCTTCACGGGAAAGATGTTTTATCTATACGACCAAAAATATTTAGCGAGATAATGAGAAAATTGCAACAATCCTAAATGCACCCTTCCTCTTTATACTCTAGTTTAATTAATGAATGTAAATTTAGGGCAAAAAAATATAATGACCTCAACAGTAGTTTATAACGGCGAGTTAAGAACCATTTGTACCCATTTACGCAGTGGAAACAGTTTTGAGACCGATGCACCAGTGGACAACAATGGCCGGGGTGAACGATTCTCTCCTACCGACCTGATGGCAACTTCGCTCGCTACCTGCATGATAACCGTGATGGGTATAAAAGCAAGGACAATGGGTTTTGATCTCACCGGTATCAAGATTGAAGTATTAAAAATAATGAAGGCTGATCCGCGAAGAGTTGGTGGCATTGAATTGACTTTTCATATTCCCCATTCCCTTGAAGATCTTGACGAAAAAACTAAATCAATCCTGAAAAATACAGGTATTACGTGTCCTGTACAATTGAGCATTCATCCCGATATTGAAGTAAAGATCGATTGGGGAAGCTGGAGGTAAATGTTAAGGCTAACGTATGGTTTTTACGGTAGTGTTTTAACATTAAAAAACGAATAATTCTGAGCGTAATAAAGGCAGCGAAACTACCTTGTCACTAAACTCACTTATTTCTAGTTTTGAGGAAATTGAAACCTATGAAGACGAGAATAATCTGTTATCTACTGCTCATTGTTTTGTTTGCCTCTTGTGCAAGGGGACTTACTCCCGAGCAGGCTGCTAATGGAAGTTTTAAGAAATGTCACCCGATGCGATAACGTCAGGTGGCTTTAAAAAGCATATTACCAACTGCACAATCCAAGCATTTTTTCTTACTGCAGTATTCATTTTTTAATTCAATTAATGCCTGTGAATCACGGGCATTTCTGTTTTGCAAGCCAAATTGCTGAAATCCATTCGTGATTGAATTTGATTCTGCCGTTGTGTCTTCAAGCCATTGTAGTGCCTTGTCCTTGTAATTTTGTTCCTTAAGAAAATGACCATATGCAAATAGCACTGTGCATAGGGTATTGACGACGACATTATCGATCATTGCGTCGCCGAGATTTTTCTTCTTAAATGGGGAAGATTGATCAAACCGGTAATGATAATGCCAATAATCGTTTGCAGTTACATCAAGCCATCTCCTAACGTCCTTTACGGAATCCGTTTCTTTGATTTTAGAGAACAAATGTTCTGATTGATGGATTACCATCGCCAGTTGAGCCAGCCTGATGGTGGGAAAATTTCCCGGCCGCATCCGAAGGAAGAACGGGGTGATCATCCCCGGCCTGAGTTTATATTTGGTCTTGTAAAATTCATATTCCTTTTTTAACATCACAGGGTAATCATCCGTAAATTGTTCATTAAGCAAATTTGCCTGGCCCATTAACAATGCCTCTAACTGATGAATCTGGTTTTTGTGCTTAGCCAGAATGGTTACCGGAATACTTCGGGCCATCGACTCGAATGCATCTGCGTTTATTTTTATCCCGAAATTTCTTGCCAGCAGCCACCAAAATGTTTCTTCCCAATGATGATTATTTTGATTCAAACAAGTATCAACAACAGCAGATTTTCTAATTAGCCGTTCAGCAAGCAATCTGTCTTTCCAGCTATGCAGCACGATTGGTTTTATTGATGAAATATCATTTTCACATGGGATAAATCCCTTTGCATTCATTAATCCTTCATACCGCTGAAGTAAGATTTTTGCGACCCGGTTCTTTAATTTCAATACCGGAATATTATAGTTGGGGAAATCATCTTCCCAAACTACATGAAGGATAACATTATTATAATTCTTGTCATTGTGGTGGTTATGCCTATTCCAATCTGACGAACGGAGGTGAAGCTCGACATGACCCGCCCAGGTTGTTTTGCCAATCCTAATTTTTGCATCGCTGAAATCAGGGCCCTGGTTTGTGTTGTACGTTCCCGGGAAAATAATTTGGATATCTTCTCCTGTGGTCGTTTGTAGCTCCCCCTTATTGAAATACTGGAATCGCCAGATGAATTGGAGAAGGCGTTCCGTCATGGCGCCGGCCCCTTTAGAGGGGGGACCTGCAATGAAGCGTTCCTTACTTTCTGCAACAGTCATGGATAGTGATGGTTAAATGGTTCTATTGGTAATTCTCATTTCAATTTACGGAATTAAACAATTCAACCATTCAGCTTTTGAAGTTCTTTCACAACTCTGCTCACCGGCAGCCCCATTACGTTATAAAAATCACCATTGATAGATCTTATTCCTACTACACCGATCCACTCTTGTATCGCATACGCTCCGGCCTTATCGTAAGGTTTGTATTTATCAACATAAAATTCTATTTGCTTCAGTGTAAGCTTATGAAACTCCACTTCGGTGGTATCAGCAAAAGCAATTTCTTCATCACCTTTACGGATGACAACGCCGGTAATGACTTTATGCTTTTCACCGGATAAAGCGAATAAAATACTAACCGCTTCCTCACGATGTACCGGCTTGCCAATAATATTCTCTCCGAGCACAACAATTGTATCAGCAGCAAGTATTGTTTGATTATTTGAAACTTTTTCCTGCACTGCGTTGGCCTTTTGTTGTGCTATGTAAACCGCTATTTCTTCAGGCTCCAAACCGGGAGGATAATCTTCAGCAGTTTCTATGACAATCATGTCAAATGGAATTTCGGCCCATTCTAAAAGTTGTTTACGCCGCGGCGATTGTGAAGCCAGGATAATTTTATTCATGTGCTCAATTTATTTGATTTTGGCCACATGGAATTCTACATATCACAGGTAGAAATAAAAAAATATCATTGATAATATGCCGGAAAGCATTACAAGTTTTGTCCAATCACTTAACCGGTGATAATCCTTCTGATCTTTTGCTTTAAATAGCCGTAGAAATATGAAAACAAAAGGAGCAATGATGAATGCGATCGAATAGGCCATGGCAACCCACCAGCTAAATCTAAAAACATATACTTGCAAAATAATAAGTAGAGCAAGTATAACAACAAGCCACACGGCAACATAAACTTTTGTAGCATTTACCCCCCATACAATTGGCATTGTACGACAACCATATTTTTCATCTCCCGGCATATCTTCTATATCCTTAATTGCTTCGCGGATCAAAGAGCTTATAAATGCAAAAGCAGCATATAAAAGTCCAATCCGGATGATCTTATTTGAGGCTTCAGCAATTGTGGCGGGCACTTCGGCTGCGATCTTTATTTCAGCAAGACAGATGATCAATATTACCCAGGCGGTAAGTAGAGCAATAATGACATTGCCAGACAATAATTTTCTTTTAAGAGAAACAGAATAGCCAAACAATAAAAGAACACAGATAAAATTTCCAAGGAGAATATACCATAACCCGGTTTTCCATGAAATATAAGCGCTAAAAAGAAGACCCATGCCGCTGAGAACGAAATGCAGCGCCATCGCCCATCGGCGGGGTACCACAACATCAACAACATTTTCTTTTGGCTTATTTACCTGATCAATATTGATATCAAAATAATCATTAATAATATATCCCGCGGCGGCAATTAATACAGACGCTACGATGAGAACGATAAAATTCCATCCATCGATTACTGGCCTGGTTCCAAGCGGCAACAGTATCGTATCAAGGATCGCAATGTGGAATAGAATTTGAGTTAGTGCAATAAAAAAAAGGTTGGGCGAACGAATCATTTTTATAAAAGCCCCAACCATGTTCATACAATTAAATTTAAGTTTTCAAACACAAATCCAAATTAGAAATTAAAAACAGTTTCCTCATTTTAATTTTTTCAGTATTATTCGGGGTTTGGAACTTGCTATTTGAGATTTATTTTGAAGTCACATCAGTTTCGTATTGCCAATGTCCATTAACCTTTAAAACTTTTTCGATAACATCACGGACACAACCCCTGCCGCCATTCATCGGTGAAATATACTTTACAATATGTTTTAGCTCATTCACTGCATCAGCCGGGCAGGTAGATAACCCAACCCTGGTCATTAGTGGCATGTCAGGAAGATCGTCACCCATATAAAGAACTTCTTCCCATTTTATTTTTTTACGCTTAAGCATATCAGCAACAAATTTTGTTTTATCTGAAATGCCAATATGAATTTCCTTTAATCCAAGATTTTCCAGCCTTTTTTTTGACTCTTCTGATATGCCGCCGGAAATTATAAAAACATGATAGCCATTCTTAATCGCCATCTGCAAACCGAAACCGTCTTTTACATGCATTTGTCTCGCTTGCAAACCATCAGGTAATACAAGCAGTGTACCATCGGTCAGTACACCGTCAATATCAAAAATAAACGTGGTAACTTTTTTAAATTCGGCAAGAACATTCATAGTGTGGTAATATGCTAATTCGATAATTTGATAATGCAAATATGCAAAGTTTTTAGCCAGAAGAAGTATTCATCAGCACATTGGCACATTATCGAATTAGTTAATTACTTCTGGTTATCTCTCCATTCATATACCCATGCACTTTGTATCATTTCAAGGTGGCCCTCGGTGCTTTCCTCTTTCTTACCTACAAAATTGGGAATTTGTAATATCCACTCAAGCAGATCCGTAAACCGTATCCGGTAAATTTTTCCTTCATTAAAATCATCACCAAAACGTTCATATAATTTTTGAGCAATGTCTTCGTGATCGGCCCAGTGTATCGGTGGTTCAAAGTGAGTCATAATATTATTAATGTGCTAATATGCAAATGTGGCAAAAAAGGGGTTTTATAATTTGATTCTTTCATTAGCAAATTAGCACATTGGCAGATTTGCTAATTAGTCTATTCTCCTAAAAATTGTGTTTGATCTGGTAAAGTTATTTCTATTTCACCTTCACCATCCAATAAAAGTGATTGACACCCTAATCTTGAATTCAGCCTTGGGTTCACCGCCCTGTCAATAAAATCTTCTTCTTTATCGGTTATTTCGTCAATAAAGTCCATTCCTTTATCAATATATAAATGACAGGTTGTGCATGCACAAACGCCGCCACAATTATGATGGAGTTCAATGTCATTTTTAAGGCAGATCTCAAGCAATGTCTGGTTCGGCTCCAGGTTTTCAAATGTTACCGGCGCAACTCCTTTCTCTTCAAAATTAATCTTCAGCGTATACATCTATTTTCTTTTGGCCTGCAAATGTAACTGTAAAAAGAAAACTGCCGGTTACTTGTTTGGGAAAAGTAAATCCAGCGTGGGAAAATAATAGGTCAATCAGGCTTTGAACTCTTTAATACTGGTGGTCAATGCTTCATAAACTTTCTTCAACTGAGGATGAGGCTGAAGCAATTTGAGATGCTTTTCAATTGTCTCTTCATCATTCCTTGCAGCGGGACCGGTTTGTGAATCTGACGGCGATATAGCCTTAATCCTTGAAATAGTTTCTTCAATTAAAGGAAATAATTCCTTAAAATCGATCCCTTCCTTTTTACAGTAATTTTCAGCAAGTGCATAGAGATGGTTGGTAAAGTTGTTTACAAAAACGGCTGCAATATGCAGCTTCGATCTTACATCATCACCAGCCTGAGAAACATGTTTTGGAGAAATCGAATTGGCTAATGCCTCAAGTTTCTTCTTTGTAATGTCATCGCTGCCATCAAAAAAAATTGGCGATTCAGGAAGATCCACGTCTTCTTTATGCAAGGTTTGCAACGGATAAAAGACGCCATAGTGATCACTGACATTTTTTAAAACTTCTTTTGATACCGAGGCTGCTGTATGTGCTACTACTTTTCGTGGCAATTGCAGGTCAGCAACCACATCCTCAATTGCATCGTCGCTTACAGCTATTATATACACATCAGCATTGCGATTTATAATACTTGAATAATTGGTGCTTTCCGTATCCCATTCATATGCCAGCTTACTGGCCACAGATGCATTACGGCTTACTATTTGCAAAATGTTATGCCCCGCAGCTTTAAATTTTCTTCCTAAAACTGCTGCGACATTTCCGGAACCGAGAATCACAATATTCATAAGCCCCCTCCAAATCTCTCCGCCTGAGACGGAATGCTTTTAAATTCTTTTAGTTTGAAAAATATCATAGAAGCTATTTTTGTATAATGGCAAAGTTAGGACAACAGATAGCGATTAGATATTACCGTACGAAATTTAAAATCCTTTCTGCAATATCAAACCGGAAAGCGGCAGAGATGGCATTGGAGCTGTTTACTACTCCGCAATTCAGGTACAAAAAACAGTTGCCGGAAATTTTTAAGGAAGCTGAGAAACTTCACTTTAAACATTATGGAGAAACGGTAACAGGATATCGGTGGAATCGCGGTGGCCACAGAAAAGCATTGATCGTTCATGGATTTAATTCCTCGGTGGCAAAATTTGATCGTTATATCAAACCGTTGATGAAAAAAGGGTACGAAGTACTGGCTTTTGACGCTCCTGCACACGGCTTCAGCACGGGCAGGACCTTGAATGCTGTTGTCTTCAAAGACATGATCACTTACATCAATAGAGAATATGGCCCCGTAAAATCTTTTGTGGGACATTCATTCGGATGTCTGGCCATTTGTCTTGCACTCGAAGAAATAGAGCACAATGAAGATTATCACGTGGTATTGATTGCTCCGGCCACTGAATCAAAAACAGCGATCGACCTTTTCTTTTCGTTTATGAAACTGAATGAAGGTGTAAGAAAAGAGTTTGACGATTATATTCTTCAATTGAGAAATAAACCGGCCGATTGGTATTCCGTAAGCCGGGCTGTAAAAAATATCAAAGCAAAAATTCTTTGGTGTCATGATGAAGATGATACAATGACCCCGTGGGTAGATGCAAAAAAAGTGATGGATGAGCAGCATTATAATATTGAATTCATTGTCACAAAGGGATTTGGTCACAGGAGGATTTACAGGGAAAATAAAGTCTCAAAAGCAATTATAGAATTCCTTTAACCATTATTACTCATACTCCCATTCTAATTCTGCGTTCTCGAATAGATCCCCTCGCATAAGGGAAATAAAATTTACACATGTCAGGTAAACGACAACATATTTCCCCACTATTTTTTACTCAGCAAGCATAAGTTGAACTGGCAAAGTATTTGTAAACTACAATAATCAGAAACCTTAACTGAATGAGAGTGTTACTTGCCGGCCTGCTTTGTATTCTTTTCTTTTCATGTAAGAAACTTTTCACTTACAATGCCAACGAGATCCAGATTGACGAAAAAGACAAGAATCAAAACATACAAAACATTGAACGCTTACGGTCAAAAACGCAAAATGCCTCCTTTCGTTTTGCTGTGATCACCGATACCCAACGCTTTTATGATGAGATGGATGATTTTATTGAAAAAATAAACGCCTATCCTGATATTTCATTTCTTGTATTAGTAGGTGACATCACCGATTTTGGCCTTAAATCTGAATATCTATGGATATGTCACCGCCTGCAGAAATTGTCTTTTCCATTCATTGTGGTGATAGGTAATCATGATATGTTAGGCAATGGCCGTGAACTATACAAGCAAATGTTTGGTCCGGAAAATTTTGGCTTTAGTTATTCAGGTTATAAGTTTATAGTTTTAAACTCGAACTCACAGGAAGTTGGTTATGACGGTTCACTTCCTGATACTTCGTGGCTTCAACAAGAACTTTCCGCCACACCTCCTCAGGAAAAAATTTTTGTTTTTGCTCACCTGGCTCCTTTTAGTGGTGATTTTGACCGGTCACTTGAGCAGGCTTATGCAAGAACATTAACAAACAAGGGAAATGTTCTGTATTCTATTCATGGACATGAGGACATATCCTATTTAGGTCAGTCGTACGGGCCGCCGGTCAATTACCTGGTTGTTAATAGTCTCAGAGCAAGAACTTTTGTACTTATAAATATCACGGACAATGGCATTAGTGTTGAAGAAGTTGCTTTTTAAATGGTCACCCCTGGTGATGAGTTTTTTCATGCTGATGGTGACAGATTCTCTGTCTGCACAGAAAAAAACTTTTAAGATAAAACTCCCTGATCACATAAAGCTGCAGTATGCCGGGGGTACTGGCTTTGTTGCAGTCGGGACGGGATATAGCAGCAAAAATCAAAAATTAGAAAGTGACGTATTTTATGGATACCTGCCGAAAAGTATCGGAGGGGTCCGCATTCATTCGATATCCATTAAGTTTAACTGGATACCAATTCATTCTGTCGCACTAAAAAAATACCAGGTGGAACCCTTGATGACTGGCTTACTTATCAATTATAGTTTCGGAAAACAATATTTTAGTTTTGATCCTCCCAATTATCCATATCGTTACTATAGCTTTCCTACAGCAATTCATTCCGCTGTGTTTTTTGGAAGCAGAGTGGGTATAAAATTTCCCCGAGAATCATTTATACAACGATTATCCCTCTATTGTGAGATGTTGAGTTTTGACAGGGAAATTATCAGCTTGCTGAATAATCCAAAATCATTGGATATTCCGGATATACTAACATTATCGTTGGGGACCACGATAAGTTTTGAATGATTTTTCTCCGGCCTTTCTAAAAAACTCAGCGTTATTTAAGCATATTTCCCCGGCATTTGAAGTCCGACAAAAAATCCGGCGCCGGTTTTATCTCGTTAATTTTATTACATGATCGCAAAAAGTTTTATCATTACATTTTGCAGTTTCCCGGCAATCCTTATTTTCAGCTGTGTACAGGATAAATATCCGCTTCAAATGACTGATCAAACGAAGATATATTCTTATCTGGCGCTTGGAGATTCTTATACTATAGGGGAAAGTGTTTTAAGTGCTGAAAATTTTCCAAATCAAACAGTGCAACTGCTAAAACACCGGGGGTATGACTTTACTTCGCCTGAAATTGTTGGACGAACCGGCTGGACAACCGATGAACTTCAAAATAATATAAACAACCGTACATTCAGCCAGCCTTACGATATTGTTACTTTATTGATCGGTGTAAACAATCAATATCGGGGCAGGTGGGTTGATACTTATAAGCCAGCGTTTGAAAATTTATTAAGGCATGCAATACAATTTGCGGGTGGGAACGCTGAGCATGTGATCGTATTATCAATTCCTGATTGGGGGATTACACCGTTTGCGGCCGGCCGGGACAGGGATCAGATTGCAAGAGAGATCGATGAGTATAATACTGCCAATAAAACTATTTCAGAAAAATATAATGTGAATTATATTGATATCACTCCATGGACAAGGGAAGCTGCCAATGATCCTTCATTAGTTGCGGCAGATGGATTACATCCGTCCGCCAAAGAATATAAGCGATGGTCAGAAAAGCTTGCCGATAAAATAATAACCATTATTCAATAGGTAAAAAACATAACTTCCGGTCATGAAAACATATTTCCTGATCGTTTGCTGTTTTATTTCCCTGCATATATCCGCGCAGGATATTGCAATTTCAAAAGATATAAAGAAGGCGCTGGATAGAATTGATACGAACACCATCCGTTCACACATTGCTTATTTAGCAGATGATAACTTAAAAGGTCGCTTGCCCGGAACTAAAGGGTATCAAATGGCTGTCGACTATGTGATCGATCAATTCAAAAAGATCGGTTTGACACCCGGTGGTGATAACGGTGGATTCACACAAAAACTGATCATTAGAAAATCAATAGTAGACAATAGTTCAGCCATTGCTGTTTTGAAAGATAAATTTGGCAATACAGATTCACTACTATTTATGAGGGATTTTGCGCCGGCACCACATCCGATACATAAAAACACTTCAGCGGAGGGCCAGTTGGTTTTTGCAGGTTATGGTATTGAAATTCCCGGCGGTTATTCCGATTATTCAGGGATAGATGTTAAAGGGAAGATTGTTGTACTGGTGGCTGGTGCACCGGATGGATTACATTCAACTGTTACAGCCCATTTTTCAAATGGAGGAAATAAAATGACTGCTGCTTTTGAAAAAGGAGCAGTTGGCGTGATCATGTATAGCGCACAAAGTCGTCCATTAACTAATGCAAATCCAACACTGCAATCAAATACGACAGTAAATCCTGAAAAAACAACTGCTTATAGCCGTGGATTTGTAGGGAACCTAAACGTAGTAATAAATGCTGCTACGCCTTTGATGAGAAGGCTCTTCCTGAACTCGGGTAAAAACATGCAGCAGGTATTAGCGGATATCAAGAAAAGTAAATCTTCATCATTTGAATTTGGATATAGTATTTCCGTTAGCTACTCTACAAAACATAACGACATCGAGAGTCATAACGTAGTTGGATTGATTCCGGGCTCTGATAAAGTTTTGAAGAACGAATATGTTGTTCATTCCGCGCATCTCGATCATGTCGGCATCGGCAGGCCTGTCGAAGGCGATTCAATATATAATGGTGCTCATGATAATGCATCCGGAGTGGCATCATTGCTTGAGATCGCAAGAGTATATAAATCTTCGGGTGCAAAACCAAAACGGTCGGTCCTGATTGTGATGGTTACTGCTGAAGAAATGGGTCTGCTTGGCTCTTCTTATTTTGCCGCGAATCCAACGGTACCCAAAGCATCGATCGTTGCTGATGTGAATACGGATATGCCAACCGTTATTGCGCCGCTTCTGTCTATTGTACCATTGGGCGCCGAGCATTCAAGCCTGATGAATAATGTAAGGTTTGCTGCCGGTTATTTGGGATTGGAAATTGAGAAAGATCCTGAGCCAAATGAAAATCGTTTTGTAAGAAGCGACCAATACAGTTTTGTAATGAATGGTATTCCTGCGCTGCATATTAAATACGGAACAAAAACAAATATTCCGGGATTTGATCTGGTAGCATTTGTGAAGCAATGGAGGTCCAAATATTATCACCAGGCTGCTGATGGAATAAATGGCATTTTTGATTTTACAGCAGCAAAAACTTATGTTCAGTTAAACTTTCTAATCAGCTATTCAATTGCGCAAACAACTGCCAGGCCGAAATGGAACGAGGGAGACCTGTTTGCAAAGAAGGCATTTTAATAAAAGTTATAAGAAGTAATTCTCTCTCATTTCCAAAAGATTGTGTCCACAAGTTTACTTACAAAACAAGGACCGATAAACAACCAATTTCATAAAATTGGAATTTCTGCGTTATTATTGCACTCGTCCGGCTATCTGGCATACTATATTATATATGTCGTATTGGATGCTAAGCTGCCTCAAACCGAACCAAAATCCAAGGACAATAGCGTACAGAAAGATGATCCGCTACGGGCGGACACAACCAAGCTTAATAGTGGCACAGAAGACGGCTAAATTATTAGTATTGAAAACCTGATATGGCGAAAAACCTGTTGATAGTTGAAAGCCCTGCGAAAGCAAAAACAATTGAAAAGATACTCGGGAGTGATTTCCAGGTAAAAAGTTGTTTTGGCCACATCCGCGACCTCCAAAAGGCCGGAATGAGGATCGATATGGAAAAAAACTACAAGCCTACCTATATAGTTCCGCCAGAAAAAGAAAAGGTTGTCAAGGACTTAAAGGGCTTAGCTAAAAAATCGGGTGAAGTGTGGCTGGCGACGGATGAGGACCGTGAAGGTGAAGCCATCAGCTGGCATTTATGTGAAGTACTGGGCCTTGATCCACGAAAAACAAAACGAATTGTTTTTCATGAGATCACCAAGCCCGCGATAAAAGCAGCTGTCGAAAATCCAAGGACCGTTGATATGAACCTGGTGATGGCGCAACAGGCACGTCGCATTTTGGATAGAATTGTTGGATTTGAATTGAGCCCTGTACTTTGGCGGAAGATCAGTATGCGGAATAATCTTAGCGCAGGCCGTGTGCAAAGCGTGGCAGTAAAACTGATCGCTGAGAGAGAAAGAGAGATCAATGCATTTAATTCCGTCAGTACATTTAAGGTTGAAGGTTTATTCACCGCAAATGATGTCGGCGGTAAGCCGGTTACTTTTTCAGCAGAAGGCAAAAAGCAAAACACCGCTGAAGATGCTGAAGCGTTTTTGAAAAGTTGTATCGGCGCAAGTTATACAGTAAGCGATATACAAGTAAGACCAGGAAAAAAAACTCCTGCTCCCCCATTTACTACTTCAACATTACAACAAGAGGCATCAAGGAAACTTGGATATGGTGTAAGCCGTACAATGATCCTTGCACAAAAGCTTTATGAAAGTGGTAAGATAACTTATATGCGTACGGACAGTGTAAGCCTGAGTAATACTGCTTTGGGCGATCTTACCAGTACAATTAAAGACATGTACGGTGAAAACTATCACCAGTTCAGAAAATATAAGAGCAAGAATGAATCGGCACAGGAGGCACACGAAGCGATCCGGCCCACCTATATGAGCAATACTACTGTTGAAGATGCTGAATGCAAAAAGTTGTATGAGCTTATCTGGAAAAGGACAATGGCCTGCCAGATGGCAGATGCTGAAACAGAAAAGACGACAGCAAAAATTAATATATCTACTAATAATGAAGAACTGACAGCACAGGGGGAAGTTTTGAAGTTCGATGGCTTTCTAAAAGTGTATCGTGAAGACAGGGATGATGATGACCTTGCTGAAGAAGAACAGGAAGGTATGTTGCCGCCGCTAACAGTGGGACAAAAACTCCCGTTGAAAGAAATGAAAGCGGTAGAAAGATTTAGTCGCGCGGCTCCAAGATATACTGAAGCTTCATTGGTTAAAAAATTGGAAGAGCTTGGTATTGGTCGTCCTTCAACATATGCCCCCACCATTTCAACAATTTTAAAAAGAGGTTATGTTGAAAAAAGAGATAAAGAAGCGGTACAAAGAGAATACCGCGTGCTGATCCTGAAGAAAGACCATGTAACAAAACTTACAGAAACTGAAAATACGGGTGCCGAAAAATCAAAGTTGTTCCCGACTGATCTCGGATTGGTGGTGACTGATTTTCTTACGCAGTATTTTGATGACATAATGGATTATAGTTTTACGGCGAGAATCGAAGAAGAATTTGATGAAGTAGCGGAAGGAAAAATGAAATGGCATAAGATGATCGATGATTTTTATCTTCCATTTAAAAAAGATGTTGATAAAACAATTGAAACTGCAGAAAGAGCAAGTGGCGAGAGGGAATTGGGGATTGATCCAATTTCCGGCAAACCAGTAATTGCAAGGATGGGACGCTATGGCCCAATGGTACAGATGGGTGTTTCAGATGAAGACGAGAAACCACATTTTGCTCCATTAAAGCGTGACCAAAGCATTGAAACGATAACGTTCGAGGAGGCATTGGATCTTTTTAAGCTACCGCTTACACTTGGCGAATATGAAGGCGAAGAGGTGTATGTAAATGTCGGTCGTTTCGGTCCTTATGTAAAATTTGGCGAGCAATATATTTCTATTCCGAAAGGTGAAGACCCGCTTGAAATGGATCTTGAAAGGGCGATTGAATTGATCAAAGAAAAACAAAAAGCAGATGCGCCGATCGCCATGTTTGATGGCAAACCGGTTACAAAAGGTAAAGGTCGTTTTGGTCCGTATATAAAATGGAATGACATGTTCATTAATGTGCCGAGACGATATAATCATGATAACTTAAGCCAGGCAGATATCAATGAATTGGTGGAAGCAAAGATCAAAAAAGAAGCAAACCGCTATATTCAACACTGGCCGGAAGAAAAAATTTCAGTTGAAAACGCCCGCTGGGGTCCGCTAATTAAATTTGGTAAAAAGATCATAAGACTGCCGAAAAAAGCAGATGACACAAAGTATACTGCAGATGAATTAAAAGCCGTTCCTCTTGATGATGTTAAAAAAATGATCGAAGCAGCGATACCGAATGCGTTTGGTAAGAAGAAAGCCGCTAAAAAAGCTCCGGCGAAAACCCCTGAAAAAAAGAAAGTTACTGCGAAGAAAAAGAAATAGATAAATTAAATCATAATTGAAAATTTCATTTCAATTAACCGAACAGGAATATCTTGAATACAGTTATTATACTGCATGGCAAGCACCATGGAATAATACAAAAAGAATCAGATACTATTTAAGTACTACTATTATCGGATGTGGTTTAATTGCCCTAGCTGTCTTAACTAATAGGATTAAGGCCTTTGAAGTAATATAATTTTTGCATCGTTCATTGCTGTTATTTACTTCCCTCTATCGATAATTATGACAAAAACTAGGTTCAGAACCATGGCAAGAAAAGTTTATCACGACCTCAACAACAAAAGGTTATTTTCTAAACGGGATATGTCATTTAACGATGAAGGTATATTTGGTAAAGATGAATTTTCTGAGTTTCGATATAATTGGTCAGGAATAACCCAAAGACATTCGACACAAAACCTCTACATACTTTTTTCTTCCGACATCGCAGGAATGATCATTCCTAAAAGAGTGTTTAAGACAGAATTAGAAAAAGAATCTTTTGAAAAAATATTAGCTCAATATCTTCCATTGCAAGCTGATCTGCCAACAACAAGCAATTAGGTTAGATTCTTATTTATTTCATACCTTACGACAGCTTTTTTCTGCCCTTTGGACTCTTCCTCATTTATTTAAACACAAAACCACCATACAATGAAACGCAGAAAATTTATCCAGAACTCATCATTACTTGCTTTGAGCGTCGGCGTATTCGGTAAAATAAAATGGGATGGCGAGAAATTTGTCGGTACCGATCCAACGACCACTGATATTCTTGGACCATTCTATCGTCCCGGTGCACCGTTTAAAACTAATTTGGTTCAACCCGGAACAAAAGGAGAGATATTACATTTCAATGGTACCGTTTTCGGAAAAGATGGGAAAGCACTCAAAGGTGCACTGGTAGAAATATGGCATTGCGATGAGAACGGTGTCTATGATAACACTTCTGATGAGTATGTTTATCGTTCTTCATTCAAAACGGGTGCTGACGGAAAATATAATTTCAAATCAATCTATCCAGTGCCTTATGCAGTAAACGCAACATCGACAAGACCGGCGCATATTCACATGAGAATTTCTGCTAATGGAGTGCAGGATTTGGTGACACAGGTTTATTTCAAAGGTGATAGACATATTGCAGAAGATATCAGTGCAAAAGATCCAACAGCATTGAATCGAATTTTGGCCATGACAAAGAATACAAAGAATGAGAAAGTTGTAATATTTAATGTTTATCTAAAAGAGGAATATCTACTCGAAGCAGCCGCTTTCAAAAAAATTGAAGGATTATATGAAATGAGTGACAAATCGATGGTTGAATTTTATAAAGACGGTGACCAGCTATTTGCCAAAGTAAACGGCCAGATAATGGAAGCCATGGATTATAAAGGTGACAATAGTTTTGCAGGAGCCATAGACTACATCAAAGCAAAATTTGAGTTACTCGCCAATGGAGGAGCTAAAGTAAAAGTTACAATTACAGAAGATAAGCCCATAGAAATAACAGGAACGAAGTTGCTTAAGTATTAGATATTAATCGGTGCATTGCTAAATGGTTAAATTGTTATGAGTTGAAAACAATTTAACCATTTAATATTTTACCCATCGTCACGCCTCAAGTCTATAACCACTTCTGTATTCTCTTTTCACAAATTGATTCGCCGGTTCAAAGTTGGTGATCTTCATCTTCTCACCATCCCACAGCAATTGCTTGCGACCATTGAATTGCCTGTTATTTCCTTTCATCTCAAAATGATTATAACTCAACACAGCAAGATTACCCATCAGTACCGTTTCTGTCAATGGCCCGGCCTGTGAGAATGGAGAACTTGTATGAGCACCATAACCTTTTTTACACGCATCGGTCCATTGCTTCTGATGCCCTTCTGACCCATTTGCAACAAATGGATGTTTTGATGTTGGCAACGTCGTTGAAGCCATTAATTTAGTTGGAAGTAATGTTGGTTTTCTTCCAAATAATCCAGCCATTAATTTTCCTTTTGTTCCTTCAAATAAAATTCCACCATCCCATTCTCCTAATTGTTCATCGGGTAAAAGCTCTGCAGGCCGTTGTGGCTTAATACCACCATCGTACCATGTGAAATCTACAGGCACCATATTGCCACGTTTTGGAAACTGAAGGCGGATAACAGCTGATGGAGGAAAACTTCCTTTATAAAAACTCTCCTGGAAGAATCCGGTATAAACAGATGTAACGCTGCATTCGACCGAAGTTGGATAACGTAATTTTAATGCACGATATGGCACATCCATAAAATGACAACCCATATCCCCCAACGAACCAGTTCCGAAGTCTGTCCATCCACGCCATATCGCAGGATGATATGCCGGGTTATAATCCCTGTACGGTGCGGTCCCCAACCATAGGTCCCAATCCAATTCCTTTGGCACTTCATGTTTCCCGGTTG
>JAICGN010000068.1 GCA_025923075.1 Chitinophagaceae bacterium | reverse complement strand
ACTGGAAAGATTAAATTATGCTCAACGCTTATTACCGCAAGCTGTTACGCCCACATTAGGCCCTGATGGCACAGGCTTGGGACATATTTATTGGTACACGCTGAATGCCCCGGGCTATGACCTTGGTGAGCAGAGGGCATTGCAGGATTGGTATATCCGGTTCGCATTGCAAACGGTAGAAGGTGTAAGTGAAGTGGCTTCTTTCGGAGGATTTCAGAAACAATACCAGGTCATAATTGATCCGGTCAAGCTGCAGTATTACAATATCCCTTTGATGGACGTGGTAAATAAGATCAAGGTCAACAACAATGATGTAGGAGGAAGAAAATTTGAACAATCTGATATAGGTTACATCATTCGTGGCCTCGGTTATATAAAAGACATTGGTCAGATCGAGGAAATTCCTGTTGCAACCATCAACTCAATTCCGGTTCGCATTAAAGATCTCGGTGCTGTGCAAATGGGTGGCGAGCTGCGGCTCGGTATAATTGAAGAAAATGGTGAGGGTGAAAAAGTGGGAGGGATTGTGGTAATGCGTTATGGCGAAAATGCCAAAGACGTAATTGACCGGCTTAAAATAAAATTGGCTGATGTAGAAAAAGGCCTCCCGCCTGGTGTGACTTTTAAAACTGCTTATGACCGTTCCGATCTGATTGAGGCAACCATTGCTACATTAAAAGAGGCAGTTATTGAGGAGATCATTATTGTATGCCTGGTATTATTCATTTTTCTGTTGCACCTCAGAAGTGCATTGGTGGTCGTGATCACAATACCCCTGTCAGTGTTGATTGCTTTTATTATGATGAAATGGTTTGGCATTACTTCCAACATCATGTCGTTAGCCGGTGTGGCATTAGCTGTCGGCGATCTTGTAGATGCAGGAATCGTGATGGTAGAGAATGCGATGAAATCCCTGAGTGGTGAAACCGATTAAAAAAATGTTATGCTTACCCAAAAGCAAAGAGAACAAAAAATTGAATCTTCTTCTAAACTGATTGCAAAAGCAGTTGTCAGCTCTATCCTGATTACACTGGTTTCATTCAGTCCCATTTTGTTTTTAACAGGCCAGGAGCATAAACTTTTTTCACCATTAGTATGGACAAAAACCTTTGCAATGATCGGCTCTGCTCTTGTTGCTATTTTCCTGGTGCCTGTACTTATGGTGGTTTTGCTGAAAGGAAAAGTAAGACCGGAAAGCAAGCATCCAGTTTCCAGGTTCTTCATCTTTTTGTATTCTCCTGTTATTCGCTGGTGTCTTAAATGGAAAAAGCTTACACTTCTTATCAGCTTTATGATACTCGCAGGAAGTATTCCCCTGGTGATGCGGATAGGCAGGGAATTTATGCCGCCGCTGGATGAAGGTTCATTGCTTTTTATGCCCGTTACTTTACCTGATGTTTCCAATTCAGAAATAAAACGGATAATGCAGGTACAGGATAAGTTAATGCTGACAATACCTGAAGTGCAAAATGTTTTAGGTAAAGCCGGGAGGGCAAATACAGCGACAGATAATGCACCTATGAGTATGATCGAAACGATCATTCTGTTGAAACCACAATCACAATGGCGGGAGGGGCTTACGAAAAATGATATCATCAATGAACTGAATTCAAAACTGCAGATACCAGGGGTAGTAAATGGATGGACACAGCCTATCATCAATCGTATCAATATGCTTTCAACCGGCATTCGTACCGATGTAGGAGTAAAAATTTATGGTCAAAATCTTGATACGATCAATATGCTGGCGCAGGAGTTCAGAAAAGCCTTGCAGGGTGTTGAAGGTGTAAAAGATTTATATGTGGAACCAATAACTGGTGGTAAATACATTGACATAAAAATTAAAAAAGAAGAGCTCGGCCGTTACAATCTTTCAGTAGATGATGTGAATATGTTTATTGAAACAGCACTGGGTGGAATGAACATTACACAAACTGTGGAAGGCCGGCAAAGGTTCTCAGTGAGCGTAAGGCTGGCGCAGGATTACCGCAACTCAATTGATAAGTTGAAAAGGCTTCCGATTATAACAATGAACTACGGACCAATACCATTGGGTGCGTTGGCTGATATTGGGATTGCAGAGGGGCCGCCAATGATCACGTCAGAAAATGCAATGCTCAGAGGCACATTATTATTTAATGTTCGTGACCGGGATCTTGGCGGAACGGTTGATGAAGCGAAAAAAAGACTTTCCGATGCAGTTAAAAATCTTCCCAGGGGATATTACCTGCAATGGAGCGGTCAGTACGAGAATCAGGTCAGAGCCGAGCAAAGGCTGAAGATCATTTTACCAATTGTGCTTATCATCATTACACTCATCCTGTATTTCACTTTCCACACATTCAGAGAAGTATTGATCGTATTGTCATCAATTCCTATAGCACTTGTGGGAGGAGCCTATTCACTTTATTTTTTCGATGTGAATTTTTCGGTTGCAGTAGCTGTTGGTTTTATTGCTCTGTTTGGCATTGCGGTGGAAACTGGTGTATTAATGCTGGTATATCTAAACAACTCAATGTTCAAAAAAGTGAACAAGCTGAAAGAACTGCAGCAACCGTTCAATAAGCAGGCATTGGAAGATGCTATTTATGATGGTGCTGTATTGCGTTTGCGTCCTAAGCTAATGACAGTAATTGTAGATATACTGGGACTGTTACCAATTTTACTTGCAACGGGCGCCGGCAGTGATGTGATGAAGCCTATCACATATCCATTTGTTTTTGGATTGATCACTTCAACGCTTTTTGTATTAATTGTTCTGCCGGTAATGTATGCAATGGTAAGGGAGTATGAATTAAAAAAACATGGTAAGCTTCAGATTGCTGAGTTAAGAGATTAAATTATTAAAACATCAACAATGAAAAAAGTTGTTTGGCTCATACTGATTTTCTTTTGCCTATCGGTGAAATTGAATTCGCAACAAATAATGTCATTGCAGGCGGTGCTGGATTCTATCCGATCTGCGAACCCCGTATTGAAAATGTATGACCATGATATCCGTTCAATGGATGAAGCGGCGAAAGGAGCCTATGGCTGGATGCCACTTGAGTTAGGAACAGGTTTATGGATGACGCCTTATGATCCCAACCGCTGGAAGAAAATGGAAGATGGAATGGGCGGATACGAGGAGGGCATGGGGCAATATATGATCTCAGTACAACAGATGTTTCCCAGCCGGAAAAAACAGGATGCAGAATTTGCTTATATGTCGGCCATGTCATCAGTGGAAAAAGAAAAAAAGAATTTTTCGCTGAACCAATTATATGCAGAAGCAAAAAAGAATTACTATGACTGGGTAATCATTCAGAAAAAAATAACCGTGGTGGCTCAAAACGAAAAACTGATCAACTTCATGATCCAAAGTGCTGAGTTACGATACAAGAACGGTTTGGAAAAGATCAACGCCTACTATAAAGCGAAAGCTGCATTGGGTACCCTAGAAAAAATGCGGGTAATGCTGGAGAATGAAATTGCATTGAAAAGAATTGCACTAAACACGTTGATGAATCGTGATAAACTGGTGGAGTTTTTAGTTGATACGTCTTATACACTTAAAGATTATTCAAGGGACTTGTTCGACAGCACTCAATTACTTGCGTCAAGAAGCGATCTGAAGGCCGTTAATAAGGAAATACAGTTGAATTGGCTAAAGTTTGGAGCCGAAAAAGCCAAGCTCAAGCCTGAATTTGGGATCCGGTTCGACCACATGTTTGGTTTTGGAGGATTGCCAATGCAGTATTCTTTGATGGGTATGGTAAAAATTCCTTTCACAAGAGCTGCATCCCGAATGTATAAAGCAAACATGGAAAGTATCAAATGGCGCAATGAAAGTTTACAACAGGAAAAACAAATGATATTGAATGAAGCGACAGCTATGGCTCAATCAATGCGTAACGAGATTGTTGCAAAGCAAAAACAAATCAGGTTGTATGAAGAAAAGATAATTCCTGCATTAAGAAACAATTATTCAGCTTATCAATTGGCGTATGAACAAAATACTGAAGAACTATTCATGCTTTTTGATGCATGGGAAACTTTGAATATGACACAGCTTGATTACCTGGATCAATTGAGAGAATTGTTGTTAATGCAGGTGGAGTTTGAAAGAATATTGGAGATCAAATAATTTAGTATGAAACGATTTTCTAAAAGTGGGCAATTGACAGTTAGCAATCGGCAATTGGCAAGAAGTAAGAACTACTTTGTCTTTCGTAAGGTCTTCATTTTGCCCGTTGTTTGTTGTCTATTGCTAATTGGTTTTACAACATGTAATAATGAAAAGAAAGAAGACCATTCACAACACCAGCAACAGGGAACCAGCAACCAACAGCAGGCAGCCGGCAACCAGCAATACACTTGCCCAATGCACCCTGAAGTTGTGAAAGACAAACCGGGCAGTTGTCCGGTATGCGGAATGGATTTGGTGAAAAAAGAAAAAGATTCACAAAAGATCGAAGGAATTTTACTTGAAACATTGCTGAAGCCGACTAATCAATTTGTACTGTCTTCTCTGCCCCTGATAAATGCAAAACCAAGTGCGGAGCCTGTCGAAATCGATGTGCTAGGTTATACTGCCTATAACACTTCTTCAGTCGGAACTATTTCTGCGCGTGTCAGCGGAAGGATTGAAAAATTATATGTGAAATACCGTTATCAGAGGGTCAGCAAAGGACAGCGGATCATGGATGTCTATAGCCCGGAGCTGATGACAGCGCAGCAAAACCTGTTATTGCTCTTGAAAAATGATAAGGAGAATATAACAATGATCGATGCCGCCAAGCAACGATTATTGCTGCTAGGCTTTTCTCAGCAGCAATTGCGGCAAGTCATTCAAACCGGTAATCCTTCGTCGGCTGTGGCTTTTTACAGTAATTATTCGGGGCATATACACGAAGCGAGCAGTATTGGTAATATGTCCGGGTCACAACCCGGTAAAGATGAAACAATGGATATAACAACACAAACAACACAGGAATTGAACCTGAAGGAAGGCATGTATATACAAAAGGGCCAGGCAGTTTTTTCCGTGTATGATCCGAATCGCCTGTGGATATTGCTGAATATTTACCCGCAGGACCAATTCTTCGTAAAAGCCGGCGATAATGTGAGATTAGTTCCCGAAACAAAGCCGGATAAAGACTTCAGAGCCACCATCAATTATATTGAACCATTTTTTAGGAAAGGAAGTAAAACGATTGCGGCAAGGGTGAACTATGATAACAATTCATTGCAATTACCTGTTGGCAGCCAGGTGAAAGCTACCATTTTTTCGGGAGTGCATAGAGGATTGTGGTTGCCTAAGGAAGCTGTGCTTTCGCTTGGGTTGGACAAAGTAGTTTTTTTGAAAACCACTGAAGGATTTAAAGTCCATAAAGTTGAAACTGGTCATATGCATAAAAAACTGTTACTGGTAACAAGTGGTTTGGGGGAGAAAGATTCAGTGGCAGCTAATGCACAGTATTTGATAGACAGTGAAAGTTTTGTGAAGCTGAAGGATGAATAATGAACAAACATGAACGGAATCCTTCGTGTTGCTCTGGATAGGCTTGCAGCGGACCTACATAGAATTCCCTGCCTTAGGCGGGACTGACAACAAAAAGATATTTATGAAACAATTATTTATTATTTCATTTATTGCTTTGCTGATTATTTCATGTGATAGTAAAAAGTATGAGGACCATGTGGAAGCTGACGTATATTATACATGCTCCATGGATCCGCAGGTGATGGAGCTGAAACCAGGCAAATGTCCCATTTGTAAAATGCCACTGACGCCGGTAAAAAAAAGCAGCAACGGTAGTAAAGATGAACTTCAGTTAAGCGAGCAACAGGTTCAACTAGGGAATATCACGGTTGATACCATCAGCAGCGGCATGATTGGTGATAAAATGATTTTAACTGCAACACTGAATACGGATCAGATGAAAACAACCTCTGTTAGCGCAAGAGTAATGGGCCGAATTGATAAGCTTTATTTTAGGAATGTTGGCGACTTCGTGAAGAAAGGCGATAGGATTTTTGATATCTATAGCGAAGAATTGAATAATGCCAAGCAGGAATATCAACTGACCTTGGAAAAAAAGAAAACGCTGGATAATTCCATTATAGATTTTGACCAGTTGGTACGAAGTGCAAAAACTAAACTGCAGCTCTGGGGATTGAGTGAATCACAGATAAAAGAATTGGAAACAAATAATAAAATTTCTAATCATACATCTTTTTATAGCCCTGCTTCCGGTTATATCACTTCATTGGATGCATTGGAAGGACAGTATATCATGGAAGGGGGAACTGTATTGCGTTTGGCCGACCTATCAACGCTCTGGGCCGAGGCACAGGTATATGTTTCGCAGTTGGCCCAGGTAGATCCTCAATCTGTTGCTGAAGTGCAGTTCCCGGACTTTCCCGGTAAATCAGCAAAAGGAAGAATTGATTTTGTAAATCCGGAAATTAACCCGGAAACAAGAATAACCCTGCTTCGGGTGAGTATTCCGAATGCAGGCAATCAACTGAAGCCCGGGATGTCAGCATATATTTTATTAAAGGCAAAGCAACACCAGTCTTTAACGTTACCAACTGATGCTGTAATACAGGAAAGCAAAGGTGCTACTGTTTGGTTGCAAACAGGAAAGAATACGTTTAGAAGTAAAATGGTTGAAATCGGAATGGAAGACAATGGGAGAATAGAAATACGAAATGGGTTAAAACCGGGTGACATAGTTGTGATATCAGGAGCATACCTGTTGAATAGTGAATATATTTTTAAGAAAGGAACGAATCCAATGGAAGGACATGACATGAGCAATATGTAATATGAAGGGCAAATAAAAGAGTGAAGCTTACTTTTATGTGATTAGAGGGGTTTATTGGCTATTACGGCATTGTTTTGGCTTTTTGAAAAGTGTGCAGCTTCTGAGAAGGATGTTAGGGTTTGTCCAAGCATTGTTTGTAAAGAAAAATTGTTCCAAATGAAAAAGCTTTTGTTGTTCATTTTGTCAAGCCAATTATCAATTGTCATTTTTTCTCAACATGAGCATCACCAAATGCCTGATAAACCGGTAAAAAAACAAGTCACGCAAAAGAAGCAGGCTACGTCAAAGAAGAAGGTAACGGCGGCAAAGAAGGATTCAATGGTGATGAAATCGGCTGCGGATACGATGGATCACTCGATCCATTTGATGCCTTCTCACGCCTATTCAAGAAATCTTCCCATGAATCGTAATGGGTCTGGTACAGGATGGAATCCGGATGCGAGCCCAATGTATATGTGGATGAAGTCGGCAGAGAAAACCGATTGGATGTTTCATGGAAATATTTTTCTGCGGTATACCAACCAGGATATATTTTCAGCAGGCAGCAGGGGAGATGATGAATTCAGTGCTCCCAATTGGTTTATGGCGATGATGAACAAAAAGATTGGAAGGAACGGATTGCTCAACGCTACTGCGATGATCAGTCTGGACAGGTTAACTGAAGGGGGAAATGGTTACCCACTTTTGTTTCAGTCAGGCGAAACATTTGAAGGAAAAAGACTTGTTGATCGCCAGCATCCCCACGATTTATTTTCCGCATTGAGTATTGGATATACGCAAATGTTGAATCGGGATATAGATATAACTCTTTATTTTGGGTATCCCGGCGAACCGGCGTTGAGCGCAACGGCCTTTATGCATCGGGTTTCGTCCATGAACAATCCGGATGCGCCATTAGGTCATCACTGGCAGGATGCAACGCATATTACATTTGGAGTGGGAACCCTGGGCATACGGTATAAAAATTTTAAGGGAGAAGGATCTGTGTTTACTGGTCGCGAACCGGATGAAAATAGATATAATTTTGACAAAGCAAGGTTTGATAGTTATTCATATCGTTTATCATTTAATCCAACAGAAAATTGGGCACTACAATTCTCACAAGGATTTATAAATAGTCCGGAGGCACTGGAGCCCGATGAGGATGTGACGAGAACAACAGCATCTGTCTTGTATGCAAAGAAAATGAATCTGCATAACCATTTTTCAGCGGCCACTATATGGGGTTTAAATGATAAAGGAGCTGATCATAAGGAAAATTCATTTTTGCTTGAAGGCAATTATCAATGCAACAACAATGCGTTCTTTGGGCGGTATGAGTATATACAGAAATCAAAAGAAGAATTGGATCTTGATCATGGATACCCCGAAACGAACTTCAATATTCATGCTCTGACAGCAGGTTATAACAGGCAGCTGGTAAATTTTAGCAATATAGATCTGATAGCAGGAACACAATTCACTTTATACGGAGTTGATAAAGACCTGCAAGCTTTGTATGGAAAAACGCCGGTCGGTTTTGAATTGTATCTTCAATTAAGGCCATCGTTGCATAAGCACTGATTTTATGGATCCTAGTCACCATCACCATCATTCTGTCGATTCGCCACCAGGAAGAAAGGAACAATCTTCGGTTCATCATGGTCATCATGAAATGAATCCACCAATGGGTCATGAAGGTCATGACCACCACGCCATGATGATCAATGACTTTAAGAACCGTTTTTGGATCTCATTGATTCTTACGGTCCCTATTTTATTATTATCTGAAATGATACAACACTGGCTGGAATTTGAAATAAAATTTCCTGGCGATAAATATGTGTTGTTGATCCTGTCAAGTTTTATTTTCTTTTATGGGGGCAGGCCATTTTTGAAAGGAATGATTGATGAATTAAAAGCAAAGTCGCCGGGTATGATGACTTTAATCGGCTTAGCGATTACGGTTGCTTATGTTTTTAGTGTCGCGGTTATTTTTGGTTTCCAGGGAATGGATTTCTTTTGGGAATTAGCTACATTGATCGTTATTATGCTTCTTGGCCATTGGCTGGAAATGAAATCTGTATTGGGTGCGTCGAAAGCATTGCAATTATTAGTAAGCATGATGCCGGCTAAAGCACATAAAGTTCATGGTGAGCATGTGATGGACGTAAAGCTGGAAGAACTGCAAAAAGATGACATCATTCTGATAAAACCCGGGGAGAAAGTCGCGGCCGATGGAATTGTGATGGACGGGGAAAGCTATTTGAATGAAAGTATGCTGACAGGTGAAAGTAAACCGGTAAAGAAAGAAAAGAGTGATAAAGTGATTGGAGGTTCAATCAACGGGAATGGTTCGCTCAGGGTAAAAGTTTTGCACACTGGAAAGGATAGCTATTTAAGCAAAGTGATCAAACTTGTACAGGAAGCACAAAAAACAAAATCAAAAACACAACATTTGGCAGACCGGGCGGCAAAGTGGCTTACTTATATTGCGCTGGGTGTTGGTCTTTTTACACTTATTGTTTGGCTGGCATTGGGACAGGGAACAAACTATGCAATTGAAAGAATGGTAACTGTGATGGTGATTTCATGTCCCCATGCATTGGGATTAGCAATACCATTGGTTGTTGCAATTTCAACAGCAGTATCAGCACAAAATGGTCTATTGATCCGCAACAGAACTGCATTTGAAAATTCAAGAAAAATTACAACGATAGTTTTTGATAAAACAGGTACATTAACGAAGGGCGAATTTGGAGTTACAAGGATTGAAACGAGTGGTGCTATTTCTAAAATTGAATTGCTTCAATATGCTGCTTCATTGGAGCAGTCATCAGAACACCCGATTGCGGTTGGTATAATGCGAAAAACAAAAGCAGAAAAGCTGGAAATATTTAGGACAGAAAAGTTTAACGCAATCACCGGGAAGGGTGTAGAGGCGAGCGTAAACGGTAAAGACATAAAAGTTGTAAGTCCTGGTTATTTGAAAGAGAAGCTAATTTCTGTTCCGGCAAAAGTTTCTTCCAGCGAAGCAGAAACAATTGTTTTTATTCTGATTGAAAATCAGCTTGCCGGTTATATTGCTTTGGCAGATGAAATTCGCCCGGAATCGAAATCTGCGATTCAATCATTCAAAGAGAATGGAATTAAAGTAATGATGGCTACCGGCGATAATGAGAAAGTTGCTAAAGCTGTTGCTGATGAATTGGGTCTTGATGGATACTTTGCTCAAGTGTTACCCCACCAGAAAGTAGAAATTGTAAAAGATCTCCAGAATAAAAATGAATTTGTAGCAATGACAGGAGATGGTGTAAATGATGCGCCAGCTCTTGCACAAGCTGATGTTGGAATAGCTGTGGGTTCAGGTACTGATGTAGCAGCAGAAACTGCCGATATAATCCTGGTAAACAGTAATCCAAAAGATATTTTGAGTTTGATCCTGTTTGGTAAAGCAACCTATAGAAAAATGGTGCAGAATCTCATCTGGGCCACAGGCTATAATGCCATCGCGATTCCCTTAGCCGCGGGTGTGCTATACTCTACGGGGTTTGTATTAGATCCTGCTATTGGCGCTGTGTTTATGAGTTTAAGTACTATTATTGTGGCCATAAATGCCCAATTGTTAAAAAGGCAGATCAGGAAAAAAGAGATCGCTCCATGAAAGTATTCATCAAACCACTTACTTTATTGGTAATCATCATAACTGCCTGCAATGATTCTAAGAAACAGGAATCAAAACCAGTACCATCTTCACAAATAGAAGTTGAGAAAGTTAAGCTGACAAGTTTAACCGGAAAGCCAATTGACATGAAGCAATACAAAGGTAAAACTGTCTTTATAAACTTTTGGGCAACCTGGTGCAAACCTTGTTTAGAAGAAATGCCTACCATAAAAAAAGCCATGGGGTTTTTAGAAGACGAAAAGATCGAATTTTTATTTGCATCAGATGAATCCACAGAAGAAATCCACGCATTTGAAACCGAACATAGTTATGGCCTTTATTATACAAGAGCTGGTAATATAGAAGAGCTTAATATTATAGGATTACCGACAACATTTATCTTTGACAGGGAGGGTAAACAGGTTTTCTCGGAAATGGGTTACCGCAAATGGGACGACAAAGCCAATATTGATCTGCTATTAAAAATTGCACGGCCAGAATGAAAAAATTATTGACTGCTTTATCGCTTGGAGGATTTTTATTTTCCTGTTCGGATGATAGAAATGAAAGGGATGACAGAATTGCAGTCCCTTCATCGATAACAATGCTGACTTCTCCCGTTGGGGATTCATGTGCTGAACCTTACCTGTTTACAGACAGCAATGGGATCGTTTATTTGTCATGGATCGAGAAAATAGGGAAACAGGGTACTTTAAAGTTCTCTTCTTTTATAAATGATAAATGGTCAGAGCCCGTAACAATTGCATCGGGTAAAAACTGGTTTGTAAACTGGGCCGACTATCCTGTAATAGCAAGTGACGGTAATAAGAATTTATTAGCCCATTTTTTAGAAAAGAGTGATACCGCAAAATTTACTTACGATGTGAAGATCGTTAATTCGACCGATTCCGGTAAAACATGGAGTAAGTCAAAAATTCTTCATGATGACAAAGTAAAGGCTGAACATGGTTTTGTTTCTATTATTCCTTACAATGATCAATTTTTTGTAACATGGCTGGATGGAAGAAGAACGGCCAGTGAAAAAACACACGGCGGTCATGATGGTCACCATGGAGAGATGACGTTGCGTGCTGCATTTATCGATAAAAATGGAAATAAAGTAAATGAATGGGAACTCGATGAACGAATTTGTGATTGTTGTCAGACAACCGCTGCGGTAACTAGTGATGGACCCATAGTCGTTTATCGGGATCGTTCAGATGATGAAGTACGTGATATTTCGATTGTCCGTTTTGTCAATGATCAATGGACTGCGCCTAAAACAATTTATCCTGACAACTGGCAGATCAAAGCTTGTCCTGTAAACGGACCAAGAGCTGATGCGATAAATAGTAATCTTGTTATTGCCTGGTTTTCTATTGAGGACAAAAGGGGACATGTAAAAGTTGTATTCTCAAAAGATGGGGGAACCACATTTAATCAACCCATCCGTATTGACGAAGGAAAACCTATCGGCAGGGTGGATGTCGTGATGGTGGATTCTCTAACTGCGATAGTCAGTTGGATGGAAGGTTCGTCAATAAAAGCCGCCAGAGTTCGTACTGACGGAAGAAAGGATCCGACGATCATGATCGCCCCTTCATCTGATAAAAGATCAAGCGGCTTTCCTCAAATGACCCTGATGAAAGATAAAGTAATTTTTGCATGGACCGATGATGAGAGCAAGTCAATTAAGGTAGCCAGTATGGGTTTGTAAATCAGACCGATTGAACTAAGATATTTTTTGCAACTTTCTCACTAAACTGTACAGTTTTCTCCTGTACTTCAACTGAAAAAGAGTTATCATACTTAAGTTTTTCCAGCAGCTTGATTCTTCTGCCAGGTAGAATATTTAGTTTTCCTAAAAACTGCAGGAATTCATCGCTGGTATCGATCAAATTTATAACAGTATAATTTTTTCCTGGAATACAATCAGAAAGAGGTACTGACAAATTTGGCTTTATCTTTCCATTCTTATCTGGAATGGGATCGCCATGGGGATCGAAAGGTGGATTACCAAGAAAACCATCCAGCCGGTCAACCAGGTCGGCTGATTCAATATGTTCCAGTTGTTCGGCTAATTCATGCACTTCATTCCATTTATAATTCATTTTCTCTACGAGGAAAACTTCCCATAAACGATGCTTGCGTATAGTGAGTAATGCTTTCTTTTTTCCTTTTTCGGTTAACTGGATTGATTTATCAGGTTTGAGTTGTACCATTTTCCGATCGGTCAGTTTACGGATCATCTCCAAAACTGTCGCAGGATTAAGGTTAAGCGCTTTTGCCAAAGCGGTATTGTTCACTTTCTTGTCCTGGCGGCTTTCAAGCTTAAAAAGTGTTTTCAGGTAGTTTTCTTCAGAATGGTGGGTGAAGTGAGCCATTCGTCAAAAGTAAAAAGGATTGCCATAAATAAAAAATTTGGTATACCAAATAAAAATGATTTGATTATCCCTATATTTGCGGCTGGGATGATGAAACAAGGATTTTTTTTTATAATACTACTGGTGGCAGGTGTATTTCCTGGTAAGTCTCAGCCTCTTACAATTGGCGGAAGGGTGATGGACGATGTCATGCCCGTTGCAGGAGCCACAGTTGAGATAAAAAAACTAAAAAAGACTGCAGTTTCTGACACTGCGGGGTATTTTTCGATTCCTCATCTTCAACCGGGTAGTTATCTAATACATATTTCAGTGATCGGATATGAGCCTTTTCATGAAAGCGTGCGGATTTCAGAAAATACAAATGACAAGGTTTTTAATTTAATGCCCATCACTTCTTCATTAGACGGTGTGGTGGTTACAGGTACCATGAAGCCTGTTCAAAAAAAGGAAAGCCCGATACTTGTGGAAGTATATACTCCACAGTTTTTGAGAAAGAATCCTGTGCCAAGCATCTTTGAAGCGCTCCAAAATGTAAATGGCGTTCGTCCGCAATTAAACTGCAATGTTTGTAACACCGGAGATATCCACATCAATGGTCTTGAAGGTCCCTACACAATGATTACTATTGATGGGATGCCTATCGTCAGCAGCCTTGCTTCAGTCTATGGATTATTTGGAATTCCTACGCAGTTAATTGATCGTATTGAAATCGTGAAAGGCCCGGCTTCGGGTTTATATGGTTCAGAAGCTATTGGCGGATTAATCAATATCATTACTAAATCGCCTGACAAGGCCCCCGCGTTTACTTTCAATGCAATGACAACAAGTTGGATGGAACATTCGTTGGATGCGGGTGCAAAATTTAAAATTGGTAGTAAGACCAACAGTTTATTAGGCGTAAATTATTTTAACTATCAAAAACCTGAAGACAAGAATAATGACAACTTCACAGATGTAACTCTTCAACACCGCGTATCTGTTTTTAATAAACTTCATTTCCAAAGAAAAGGCAACAGGGTTGCTTCGCTGGCCGGCAGATATTTTTATGAAGATCGTTGGGGAGGGGAGATGCAATGGAACCGAAATTTTCGTGGCACTGACAGCATTTATGGTGAAAGTATCCGCACGGGTCGTTGGGAATTGATTGGAAATTATCAATTACCCGTTCATGAAAAAATGATGTTTTCGTTTTCAGCTACGGATCATCACCAGGATTCGTACTATGGAAAAACCGCTTACATGGCTGATCAGAAAATCTATTTTGGCCAGGTGACATGGGATAAAAATATTTCAACAGATCATGCTGCCTTGCTGGGACTAGCCGGACGTTACAATTATTATGATGATAATTCAACCGCCACTAAAGATACGATTACCGGCAACAATCAGCCTGAGCAGTTCTTCTTACCCGGAATTTTTTTACAGGATGAATGGAAGCCGAATAGTAAACATCATTTATTATTTGGTGTGAGATACGATTATCATTCGGTTCATAAAAATATTTTTACTCCAAGACTTGCGTGGAAATGGTCATTGAATAATAAGCAAACCATTCGGGTAAATGCCGGTACCGGTTTCAGAGTGGTAAGTTTATTTACTGAAGAACATGCAGCATTGACCGGGGCAAGAGTTGTGGAAGTAAAGGAGAAATTGAAGCCGGAGAAAAGTTATAATGTAAATTTAAATTACTCTACCAGGATTACAGGAGGCAAAACCGCATTAAACCTCGACGCGTCATTTTGGTACACCTATTTTCATAACCAGATCATACCGGACTATCTTACTGATCCTAACAAGATCATTTATGCGAACCTGGATGGTTATTCCGTTTCCCGCGGTATTACATTAAACCTCGAAGGAAATGTTCATAAGAGAATAAAAATACTTACTGGTATCACTATACAGGATGTAGCTAAATTTCAAAATAATGGAGCCGGGAAAAAAGTAAAACATGACATCTTACTTACGGAAAAATGGAGTGGTACCTGGGCGATTACCTATACTTTCCCGGCAGGGGGGATAACGGTTGATTACACGGGGAATATTTATGGCCCAATGCAATTACCTCTTGTTTCATCACTCGATCCGCGCCGCAACACATCACCTGTATGGAGCATACAAAATATACAGATGACAAAAAAAATTTCTTCTGCACTTGAACTGTACACAGGCATAAAAAATCTATTGAACTGGACGCCCGCAAAAAACAATCCTTTTATCATTGCACGGTCACATGATCCGTTTGATAAAAGCGTGCAATATGATGCATCAGGAAATGTCCTTCCCACTTCAGAAAATCCTTATGCTCTTAGTTTTGATCCCGGTTATGTATATGCTCCCAACCAGGGGATAAGAATGTTTTTGGGATTGAGAATGACAGTTAAATAGCGAGTCTGCAAGTGAGTTAAGGGTCTGATTTTTTACCGATGCGTCTTCCGAGAAGTAACTTAAAAACGCTTTGATTTGAATTTTCAGTGAGGCCAAAAAGAAAACCTGTCTGGATCTCCCACATCGGATGAATGTACAGATCAATTATTGGCCCAAGTAAATGTTCCTGCATTTCTAATGGAAGAATATCTCTGAACTCTCCAAGACTACCGTAATATTCAATGCCAAGTCCGACTTTTTGTTGGATTGTATAAACAGCCTTCAATTGAGGGGAGAAGCCGATTCCTTTTTCGTCTCCGCTTACGGCAAAATCAATATTGGGGTTAAAAGCAAGATAAAAGTTACCATATGTTTTGTCAATGATCGGACGTATCTCACCCTGCCAAAAAAAATCTGTTGTATCATTTGGTCTGAAAAAGCCAAACTCGGCAGATAGACTGGCTCCAAAAGACCATTTCCATTTTTCAGGCACAGTTACTCTTGGCCTGATCTGGTTTCCAAGATAAGTATAACCCCCATTTGGTTCAATACCGGCAAACGTATAGAAACCAATTTCAAAATTTTTTCCAAAGCCATGCGTTATTTCGAGTGTAGTGTTGTACCAACGGGCATCTTTTGGATCAGCAAGTAATTTACTTCCCTTGAAAGTATAATTATTATGAAGTTCAAATATTGTCCATTTATGCTGAATCGTGGGAGAGGCATAAACCTGGATCTCATTATCGGCCTGTGCATTTACGAAATTTTGGACGAGCAACAGGCTGACAGTTAAAAAAAAGTATCTCATGTAGTGATTTAAGAAATAGTAATATTATTTCCATGCAGGAATTTCAGTTATCTTATACTCTTCCCTTACAGGGCCAAAAACATCGATCACTGTACAATCAGTTATTGCGGTAGCGGAATGCGGTGTATTGGAAGGTATGATGTGATACATCCCATTGGTTAGCGAAAAGGCAATTCCTCCAATTTCCATATCCAATTGCCCTTCGATTAGATAGGTAATTTGTTCATTAATGTGATGATGCAAGGGAACACTGCTGCCTTTCTCAAGTTCAACATATCCGAAGGTTGATTTGTCCCCATGAGCGTAATACCCTGTAATGCCTGGAGCAAGGTGTTTTGGGTTGATGTTTTTGATTAACTCCATTGATTTTTGTTTTAAAACTACTAATAAAAACTTTAAATCATGCCGCTCCCCAAAGCCAGCGAAAGCGCAATCAGCATAACGGCCACAAGTTTTTGTATAAACTTCAATGTTATTTTTTTCAACAGTTTATTTCCAACGAATGCGCCAGCGATCGCTGCAAGGGTAGCACAAATAACCACTGTCATATTTTCCTGTAACCCGGACTTACTAAATCTGCTCGCATAGACAGAAAGCCTTGTGAAATCGACAAACGTAGAAACCACTACTGCAGTTCCAATAAATGCTTCTTTGGATAAACCTGCTTTTATGAGAAATGCTGTTCTCAATGCTCCCTGATTCCCCGACAAGCCGCCAAAAAAACCACTTAGTGCACCCCCGATTGGAAGCTTATCTTTCCCAAACTGCAGTCTGCTGAAATAAGGAATTAAATCAATTAAAGCAAAAATGATCAATAAAACAGAGATTATAAATTTTACAGGGAATACCTCAAACTTCCTATCACCAATTTCATAAGAAAATAAAGGCTTTAAATCTGTGATCTGCAGGAGTAACCATGCGCCCGCAAAAGCGGCAATTACAGCTGGTATTCCGAATCGGAGAAGCACCTCTCGATTGGCATTTCTCCCGACAAGAAACAATTTGAAAATGTTATTAAAGAAATGTACAATACCTGTCAAAGCTATAGCCAGGTCAACAGGGAAGAAGATCATAAATACGGGAGTGAGAATTGTGCCTAATCCAAAACCTGAAAAAAATGTAAGGATAGCCACCAGGAATGCGACTGCTGATATAATGACTATTTCCATGGTCTATTTTTCAAATAAACAAAAACTTCCTCCGACCCACTCTTTGTCTTTGTTATATCGAACGCCAATCATTTTTCCTTTACTAAGTCTTGCAAGGTTATTTGTGGCAACAGGTCTTGTTTCGCCATCCTTCCAGAAATAAAATATCCTGATTTCTGCCTTTGCAGGTATGTCGGGTGTTTCAATTACATCGGCATATTTTACCTTGCGTTGGAGTATCCAGTTCTCAGGATCTTTTACCTTCTCAATATCTGCAGGCGTTACATCGATCACGACGCCTTGCCCGGCAAAAGAGAATAATGGTTTTAAAACATAGTTTACCAGATCGGCAGGCATTTGTTTTATTTCATTTAAAAAATAAGTTTTTGGAACATAAGGATGATGCATAAACGGAAGCGTGTATTTGCTGATCCGATAAAACCAGTTTGGATGCGGTACCCATTGCACGTCCAGGTCTTCGAATAAAATATTCCCCTTTCCCTGCACCTCCGCTGATTGCTGTTGAAGATCATCAAAGATCACCCGGTTGTAAATCCTCTTTATTTCTGTTTTCTTTCCTTCATTCATGTAGTACAGGTTTCTCCCTTCATTGATCAGCTCGCTAAGACAAACAGGTTTGATGCCAAGGTAATCTTGCGTACAGTAAAAATCAATTCTTGTTTTTTGCTTGTGCGGGAATACTTCAAGAAGAATCACATTTTCTGGATTCTCATTTCCAACAATGATCTCTTTTAATAATTGCAGATAACTTTCCTTTTCATAGTTACCAAGGTAACTGCTGTATTTAGCAGGCACGGGAAAATGCTTCCTGAAAATATCATCAAGCAATACTTCGTAGGCAAATAAGGTAGGGAAGCCCTGCATTTCGATCAGTTGTGGTTCATATTCTCCCGCTTCGTTTATGCAAATACCGAAATCAAAAGCGATAAAATGTGAATGATCATTTTCTCCTGCCACTTGTAAATGTTTTGGAATTGCATTCTTAGTTAGTTCTTTAAACTTTGGATCAACGATAATATCAACAATACTTTCACAGGCATCCAGCATTTTTTTTGTAAAGCCTTTTGGAACAAACACGGGTGTTTCTGCAACACGAAATTCAATCGAATCGGGATGAACATTGTGCAATTCCTTCAAAAACGCCTCATATCTTTCCTTTGTGAAACTTTTATTGAAATCCTTTCTTATAATTGGAACCATAAAATATATTGATGTTGGAAGTTAAAGATAATATGGGAGAAAGATTTCACGCATAAGCGCAAAGAGAAAATACAAGTACGCAAAGAAAAATCTTTGCGTACTTGCGTGGAATAGTAAGCTGAATTGAATTGCAGCACGACCTGACCGAACTTGAGCGGTATTGCATCCCGTCGGCTTCGCAATGACGAACCTCAAACCAACGCCGCTTGAAGCTGGTCTATAGATTGATTTAAAAAATTGGGAAGTATATGGGAATAGGTCCACATGATCTTATCGGGATCATTCAGGTGTTTAAGCATGCTTTCCCATTTTGCCTGGCCATGTTCTTCGATCACGGTTTTTTTCTTTTCGTCAGTTTGCAGGTACATGCTCATACCTACCGCATCTGCCTCAGGATGAAACTGAGTACCGATCATATATTCATTAAAGCGAATTCCCATAATAGCTCTTTCATACGGAACATGCGGACGATTCTTTTCAATGCAAAGAATTTTGGCACCCATTTCTTCCAGTACCTGGTGATTGGGCTGAATGACCTGGTAATCCCGGCTATCAACAATGTAGAACGGATCTCTCAAACCAGAATATACCGGCTCGTCATATCCGTCCTCAAGCATGTGAACAGGGAAAACTCCAAATGCTGTAGAACGACGTTTACAAACGATACCGACATTATAATGGCGACAGGCTAGTTGGAATGAATGACAAATAAATAAAACATATTTCTTTTGTTCATTATCGGGATTATTATTCCAGCGTTCGACTTCGTTAAGCCATCGGAAATAATTCTCATCCCACTCTGTATAGCGGCTTTCAAGCGGCGAGCCCGGCCCACCACTTGAAATAAAAATATCATAGCTCATACCCGGCACTTCATTCTTCTGCCGCACATCAAATTCATCCCAACTTAGTTCCACGTTATTTGCCTCGCTGTACGTATTAAGTATTTCACGTATACAGCGCATGCCCTGGTTGGCTTTGCCTTCATAAAGGTCGAGGATCGCTACTTTTATCTTCTTCGGGTCATTAACCATGGTTACAAACATAATAAATTTATAATATTGAGGTCTGTCAGCTGATTTCCAATTACTAACAAATGTGGATACAAATTCAATGCCTTTAAAAGGTTTCTTTATATAAGATGTTGTTTTTGCCGTGAAGATTTGCTAAATAGGAAATTTTTACGTGCCCGGCTTAAAAGCTACTATGAAGCGTTTGTTGCGACGCTCCGTTCAGGGTTCAGTAATTCTATCCGGTATTCGTCATTGCGAGGCCGAAGCGCGTCTTCCCTCTTATAAGATTATCCGTTCGGCCGAAGCAATCTTAAATAGATCGAAACACGAACTCGCGAAAGGTTAATGCAACTCCAAAACACTCATAACTTACTCCTTAAACTTCTCCGGCCGCTTTTTATTATGATCCGTCTTATCCTGGTAAGCTTTTGCCGCAGCAAGTATTGTTGCCTCATCATAGAGATTCCCGAGAAGTGTAATACTAAGCGGCGAACCATTTTGATTAAAACCCATTGGCATCACCACAACCGGGTGACCCGTAAGATTTGTTATTGCTAATTGCCTGCCTGCAAAACTGGGAACGATCACTACGTCATAATCTTTCATAAAATCATTTACTGCCTTGCACAAATTATACCGATAGCGGTTTGCATTTATGTATTCAACTGCCGGAATAAATCTTGCAGCACGAAAACTGTTTGGCCAGAAGCCCTTGTCCTGTCTTTCAATCAAGTCATCTCGATTTGTTCTTGTCAACTCATCAAAAGCTGCTGCACTTTCAGCATTCAAAATAATACTGATAAGATTAACGGGATAAACTGAAGAGTCGGGAAAGTCAACTGCCTTGACTTCGGCACCTAATGATTTATAAACATCTAATACTTTTCTTTCCTGGGCATCAGGCGCCAGCCGTTTAAAATAATTTTCAGCATAAGCAATCTTTAATTTGCTGAAATCAGCCACACCGTCATAATTAAAATTTTTGTCCACAGCGCTATAATCTTTGCCATCGGTTCCTTTTATATAACTAAATACAATAGCACAGTCTTCAGCGCTGCGGCAAATCGGTCCCGTCTTATCCAGGCTCCAGCAAAGTACCATCGCACCTGAGCGGCTGATCGAGCCAAATGTTGGTCGTAGACCGGTCGCGCCACACCGGGTAGAGGGAGAAACAATTGAGCCCAATGTTTCGGTGCCAATCGTAAAGGGTAATAATCCTGCTACAACTGCGGCCGCTGAACCGGCTGACGAACCACTTGAGCCTTGTTTTAAATTCCATGGATTTTTTGTTTCGCCGCCAAACCATTTATTATTAAAGGCAAGTGCGCCAAGCGATAATTTAGCACAAAGCACTGCACCTGCATTTCTCAATTTTTTATAAACATAGGCGTCTTCATCAACTATTTGATCTTTATATGGTGTGCTGCCCCAGGTTGTTTTATATCCTTTTACCGCAAACAGATCTTTCAGGCCGTAGGGAATGCCGTGCAAAACACCCCGGTATTTTCCATTTTTAATTTCTTCATCGGCTTGTTTCGCTTGTGCCATTGCCGTGTCTTCTGTTAGAGAGATCACACATTCCAGTGTATCGCCCCATTTTTTTAAACGCTCAATAAAAAATTTAGTGAGTTCGGCAGAGGTTATTTTTTTTGTTCTTATCAATCCTGCCAGTTGAGCAATGGAATAAAACGCAAGATCATTTCTATTTTTTGGCATTTGCATATCGGCACGAAACGGGAGGGAAACGGTTTGAGAGGTTCTTTGTTTAGTTACTCCATAGGGAATGGGATTAAAAGCAAAAGGATAGGGAATGTCATTTGTAGGTAGTGTTTTATGCATTCCTTTTATTAACTGCGTATAATTATTCATGTTGTCGATCAATGAATCTGCCTCAGCATTTGTGTACTCAAGATCATAAAGAGCAGCAGTCTTCTGTATTAACTGTAGTGTGTCGTTTTTGGTTTGTGCAACAGTCGCAAATGGAATTAAGAGAAGGAAAGATGAGAATCTCATAGCAGTATTTTTTAGCCAGGTAAATTACATAAATAAAATCATTACCTTTTCGATTCAAAAACTAACTTATGAGAAAGCTTCTCCTTTTCATTTCAGTGGCTGCGATTATCTTGTCGTGCGAGCAAAAAACAGGCGGCGTAGCAAGCAACTCAGGCAGTCCGACTGGTGCAGATATACATTTATACGAATACTTCAACTACGGTGATACTGGTGTGCAAATGGCGGGAATAAAAATGATCCCGATAAAAACTCCTGCCGGTGAATTTAAAGTGTGGACGAAAAGATTCGGGAACAATCCACGGATAAAAGTCTTATTACTTCACGGCGGCCCGGCCGCTACACACCAGTACATGGAAGTTTTTGAAAGTTTTTTTCCAAAGGAAGGTTTTGAATTTTATGAATATGATCAGCTTGGTTGTGGTAACTCTGATAAACCGGCAGATACAACTTTATGGGTGCTTGATCGTTTTGTAGAAGAAGTTGAGCAGGTTCGTCAGGCAATTGGGGCGGATTCAACCAATTTTTATATTCTTGGAAATTCATGGGGCGGCATTCTTGGAATGCAATATGCCTTAAAGTACCAGGATAGAATGAAAAGCCTGATCGTTGCAAATATGATGGCTAGTTGTCCGGAGTATGGAAGATATGCGCAAGAAGTTTTAGCGAAGCAAATGGATCCTAAAGTTCTCGCAGAAATCAAAGCTATAGAAGCAAAAGGAGATTTTTCAAGTCCGCGTTATATGGAATTACTGACTCCTAATTTTTATAATGAACATATTTGCAGACTTAATCCATGGCCGGAACCGGTAAGCCGTTCTTTTTCTGATCTAAATCCTACAATATATGTAATGATGCAGGGTCCCTCAGAGTTTGGCATCGGCGGCAATCTTGCAAACTGGGATGTAAAAAACAGGTTAAAAGAAATAAGAATCCCTGCGCTGATGATCGGAGCAAAGCATGATACCATGGACCCAAAAGCGATGGAAGAACAAAGTAAACTGGTACAAAAAGGCCGCTATCTATACTGCCCAAATGGAAGTCATCTTGCGATGTACGACGACCAGAAAGTCTTTATGGAGGGTGTCATACAGTTTATCCGTGATGTAGACAGCGGCGAATTCAAATAATTACTATCTCAGCGTTTTAACTGCTGTAACAGTATTCTTCTTTTGCATATTCTGGATAAACCACATGATGGTAAAGCTGGGTATAAAATCGGTGCCGGGTAGCAGTTCCTCTATGAAGTTACCAACACCACCCAATGCTCCTTTCCATCCACCGAAACTGGCCATAAATATCATCGATGAAATGGGCGCCCAAAGCACATCACCGATCTCCCCTAAGAATGGTATGGCATAAGTGGCATAGCCAACGATATCCATCAGGATACAAAAAATAAGTGAAGGTGGTTTTTTCATTCTGTTGATTGTTTTGCTTTAGTTATCAAAATTACTGCCGTTTTAAAAACGACGGACGATAGAAGAAAAAAATAACAAATTAGTTGCATCGACAGATCCACGAACAAATCATCCGAACTTTTGACTTGTTAGGTGGGCCAACAATAAATTAATTTTTCAATTTCATATATTCTTTAATTTGCCTGAAACTAATTGCCATGCGAAGAAATGTCATCTTTTTATTTTTTATGTTATCTGTCTCGGGTTCTTCACAGGATCATAGCCATGCGCTCGGGCGTAAACTTAAGTTCCCTGATATTTTGGGATATAAAACATTAAAATGCGATTTTCACCAGCATACTGTTTTTTCTGATGGAAGTGTATGGCCGGATATTCGTGTTCAGGAGGCATTAATGGATGGACTGGATGCCATTTCATTAACAGAGCACCTGGAGTACCAACCTCATAAAGATGATATTCCACATCCAGACAGAAATCGCTCGTATGATATTGCAATTAAAGAAGCCGAAACTCATGACCTGATAATTGTCAGGGGTTCTGAAATAACAAGGAAAATGCCGCCCGGGCATAACAATGCAATCTTTCTTTCCGATGCAAATAAATTGTTGGTCGATGACTCCATCCAGGTTTTTCGTGAGGCAAAAAAACAAGGTGCTTTTATTTTCTGGAATCATCCGAACTGGACGCCCCAGCGTAAGGATGGCATGGCTACGCTTACTGATGTTCACCGTCTGCTTATTCGTGAAAAATTGCTCGACGGTATTGAAGTAGTGAATGATCAAACCTATTCTGACGAGGCATTACAAATCGCACTGGATAATAATTTAACGATCATGGGCACGAGCGATATTCATAAGTTAATTGATTGGGATTTTAAAGTGGCAGCAGGCGGGCACCGACCTCTCACATTAGTGTTTGCAAAAGAACGAACCGCTGAAAGCATTAAAGATGCTTTGATGAGTCGCCGCACTGTGGCAGTTTATAAAGACCTATTGATCGGCCGTAATGAATTTCTTATACCACTGATTGAAAGCTCATTGAAAATCATGTCTGCAAAATATATTGGAAAATACAATGTGCTTGGGCTTGAAATTGAAAACGTTTCAAGCACTGATATTACATTGCAGAATCAAACAGGGTTTACGTTGCACAATAATAATGACATCATCTTACTTAAATCCGGTGAAAAAACAACAGTGGAAATAAAGACAATCGAAAGAAAGCCGGATGTGTCTTTAAAGTTTATTGTTTTAAGTGCGGTGAATGCGCCAAATAAACATCCATTAATTACATTGACTACCAAAGTGGAGCAACCTAAATGAACCTGATCACAATGGGCAAGCTGCTGAATCAATCACAAATAACAAAAGAAGAAAATTAGTGAGATTTTATACATTACACGATAACTCTTCGTTGATGAATTTCTTTTCTTACTTCCGTAAAGCCAGCTTTTTTATAAGTGCCAAGGGCATTTGGATGGTCAAGCGTACAAGTATTTAGTTGTATCCATTCGGGTTGGTAGCTCCATGCTTTTGCAATTACCCATTCCAAAAAATATTTCCCCAGGCCTTTGCCGATAAAGGCCGGCATTATTCCGAAATATAGAATCTCAACAAATCTCTCTTCTTTTACAAATTCAATATATCCAGCTGCCGTATTGTTTACGTAGAAAATAAAAATGTCAACATTCGGGGCATTTATTTTTTCAAACAGCTCTTCATCCGGCATCACCATCCTGTCAAGCCAAAAATGTTTTTCACCAACACCATAATAATATTTCCTGTAGTCATCTACCGGGACGGGTTTTGGCAATAATTCAAAGTGAGTATTGGGCAGAGATGCCGGTAACTTTTTTGGCTCATGCATTTCAAGAAAAGTAACGGTGACGGGACGCAGTACTATTTTTGAGGCATCAATTGAAAATGACATTAGCAAAATTAAAGACAGGGAAGTATGTTTTACTCAACCGGACATTGAAAACATAAATGATAGGCTTCAGGTCAAAAATATTGATTGCATTAAAGCCGTATCCCCGCTATAAGGTTCTTTTATTGCATTTGCCACCCGTTCTATTTGAGAGACATGTTCGGGCAATTTATGTTTTTCTAAATGACAGCCCCTTTTCTTTAAGGGCCTGTTTAAGTTTGGGTATGGAGCCTGGCCCCATACCGTGAAGTTGTAACAGTTCTTGCTCTGTGTATTTTGAAAGTTTATGAAGAGAATTTATGCCTTCTTGTTCGAGGGCCCGTCTTGCCGGGGCACCAACTTTTGTTAGAAAACCGGCTGCAGGTTTTCGTTCTTTTTCACAAACAGGACACACGGGGCAATCACTGCTTT
>JAICGN010000067.1 GCA_025923075.1 Chitinophagaceae bacterium | reverse complement strand
CAGTGCAACGTTTCTTCACGAAGGTTTCTTGCTCCCTGCAAATTTTTACGCTGTTCAATAGATACAGTGCCCCGGTGTTCGAATTCCCATGGGGCTTTTGATGCAGTCGGATAGTCTTTCCCATGCTCAACGTTACGGCCACGTTCAAGCACCAATGTCTTTAATCCCTTATCACAAAGTTCTTTTGCTGCCCAACCGCCACTGGCGCCGGAACCAATAACAATGGCATCATAAGTTCTTTGTTTAATTGAATCAGGCATGATCTGTTGATTTAACATCGACACAGCCATAAAAATGTCCCGGTGCTACTTTATAACCAAGAAACTCCTGCATTACTTTTTGAGATGTATTAAAACCCCGTATGGTTTCTGATTTTATTAAATAGAAAAAATCTTTCTCTGTTTTGTTTTCTGAAGCGGAAAGCTTTAATAACAGTTCCTCACGCTGTGCTTGCGTGCAATCGGCAAAAGATGCGTTGTGTTTCACTTTCGCTGATTCATTCAACCCGTTTAACTGTACTTTAAAATTGTCCTGCACATCTTTTTCATAGCAATCATCGATCAATTTTTGCAGGAACTTGTCAACGCCAACTGACAACGCTCCAATGCTATTGCCAGCAGGGATGACCGTATCGGTAATACGTGCCAGGATTTTTTGCTCAGCGACTGAGAAAGTAGTTTTATGGACATTGCTGTCGCTTACACCACAACTCACCATCCACTGTGGGAGTGTAATTAATCCACCGGAAACAATGGCAAGATTTTGTATCGCTTTACGCCGGTCCATAGCAAGGCAATGAGCAATGAATTTAAATAAAATTCTGCTCGATTGAAATTATTTGTTTGAACCCGCAATGCAATATCTAAAATGGTTTCTGACTCTTGATCTGTTTTAGCATATTCCTTGCGTTATCACCTGTGACGCCATGGGGATCGAGCTCAATTGCTTTATTATAGTATTCAATAGCCTTATCTGTTTTGCCGGACTTCCAATAGCCTTCGGCAAGACTATCCCATGTATTTGCAGATTTCGGATAGAGTTTAGTATTCAGTTGAAACACGAATAAAGCTGATTCCATTTGTTTTGAATTTATCAAATCATAACCGGCCTGGTTGAACTTTTGTTCAAAATTCACATACTGATATTTCGGATCAGCAGCCATTCTTTTTGCTTCTGCTTCCACCTGGTCGAGTTTACCGGCCATAAATAATTCTTTCAAATGTCCCATTGGATCCAACACTAAGTCTTTATCTGAAAAATTAAGACAGGCTTCAAGCACCGGGTCTTTATTGGTTTTGTATTCATCAAAACTCATTTCCACAGCCAGTTGTGGAGCCAGCCATGGTGCATTTTCCCATTGTGGTTTATCCTGCCACCATGCAAAAGAGAGAAATACAGGCAGCCTGGTTTTTGGTAATTCAATTCTCCTGTTATCACCATAAAAATTTATGTTTTCAGAAGTTGGTTCCCCAACAAAAACAGCATTGGTATAGTTGCTTAGTTCATTCACCAGATTCTGACATGCTGAAAATGTGCGACGACCGATGATGACAAAAAATTTTCCTGGCTTGTTTATCTTTTTACTTTCAATGATGCCAGTCACTATTGGTTTATTCTTATAATTGTTCCCGCCTCCATTCAATCTTACATCCAGCACTAACTTTTCTACATCATTCTTATCGATAAAATCAAAAACTTTCTTATAAAAAGCAGGAATGGCTTCATTCTTATCATCCTGTATTTGACTATGACGTACATATATTGTTTTAGATTCCGGCAGGTACTCATAATAATAGATCCTGTCGAGATTCTTGAGGTAATTCGGTGTCGTTTCCGGGTTTCTTACACTCGTCCATTCATTACCAGGCTTTACAAAACCATATTGCCTGGGAAAACGAAATGCATCAACAGCCGCAATGGTTTGTTCAAATGTTTTTCCATCCTTTTCAAATGTGTAGGTGATCGATTGCTTCAACTCTTTTGAGATTTTTTGTGCATGTAATGCTTCGGGAATGGTGAGATGGTCCATTCCATAAGCTTTAAAATATTGGTCGTTTTCAGCAGGAACAAGCGGCCTCATGATTGCCAATGCCTGTTCCACGGGCACGCCTTCTATCCTGATCAATTTTGCACCAATGACCTTCGCATATTTTTTATCGGCGCCTTCTGCGTATACACCATCGCTAAACCAATAGAAATTAACAGGCACCATATGATATTTTACCGGCGATTCTCTCCAACCAATATCAGTATGACCATATTTAAACGAGGCAACAATACGGGCAAAACCTGCCAACACTTCATGCTCCTTCATTGCTGGTATTGCATTATAAAGCTTATCTACTTCCCCATCAAAATCTTTTGCAGTGATATTTTTAAATAAAAAAGAATAATCCTTATGGATCTTTTGCTGAAGAAACCGCAAATCAGACTGCCAGTCGTCGGCTGTGAGTTTGGCCCTGACAACTGAACTGGCTGGGACATTATGATCAACCTGCGAAGTGCATGTTAAGAACAATGCGGCGCATGTAAACAGGCAAATAAATAATTTTTTCATGGCTTAAGCTTTGGTTTAAGTTAACTATTATACCCGGCCACATATGTTGAAATATGATAACCGGCTTAAATAAATGGTAAGACTGTCAACTTTGACGCAGGCTGGAATTAAAGGTTACAGGCACGATCAGCATCTCATCAATTCTCAATCCCTGCATCATCGTCACCATCATCCTCCCTTTCTATCTTCTGCTGGTTAAGTCTGAAATTTAAAGTAAGTGTGAATTGACGTGGCCGCCACAGGAAATTTGAAGTAGAATAATAACCCGGGATATCTACCACCGATCTTCTTCTGCGACTGTTCATTAAGTCTCTGACATTGAAAGTAAGCGTCCCCTTTCCTTTAAATACATCGTTGGCAAGAGCCAAATCGATAGAGTAGACTGAAAGTTCTTTTCCCTGTGTATTGACACGTGGCGATTGGTAATTCAGTGATGCCTGGAAATTCAACTGCTTAAAAAAGGTCATTCGCGAAGTTGTACGGTTGGTCCAGGAAACGGTTTTGCTTTCAAGCAACAAGTCATTATACGATCCTTGGGCAGCAGAGCGAAAAAAATTAAGACTGCTGGTTAGTTTCCACCAATCATTTGCATCTACGGAAAAAGTGAATTCAAGACCAACATCCCTTTGGGTTGATAAATTGATAGGAATGATATTAGTGATACCTGTTACAGAGTCAAGGATCCTGATACGCTCTACTACGCTTTTTTTGTAACGATGATAAATACCCGAAAGTACAGAGCCCTTTGCCCAATCGATCAAATATCCTGCCTCTATCGAATGAGTAAATTCAGGATCGAGGTTGGGATTGCCAACAAAGTAAACCCGCGGATCGCTGAAATTGGCAAATGGTGTGAGGTTCCTGAAGCTGGGGCGGTTGATACGGTAACTATAGCTAAGTTGCAATGTGTTCTTCTCATTCAGTTCATAAGACAGACTGCCACTTGGAAACAAATTAAAATAACTGCGTTCATTGATCTCATTTGTTTTCAACAGGCCGGTACGCATATCTGTCAATTCACCACGAAGGCCGAACTGATAAGAAAATTTTTTAATCGTATTGCCAATAATTCCGTAGGCAGCATAAATTCTTTCGGTGAACTCCATATTATTATCAAACGCAGGCAAGACTATCCAATCGCCGTTTGAAGATTGCTGTTCAACAAGATATTCATTCGTGATCTTCCTGGTTGATGCTTTGAAGCCTGTCTCAAATTGCCCCTCGTCATCAAACGGATTAACATAATCTGTCTGTAGCAACAAATTATCTTCGTAAGCAGGGTTCGCGGAACGTTGCACGATCTCGCTTCCGCCATTGATGTCATCCTGCAGATATTCTGAGCTCTCCGTTTCGCCACTACTCGTCCACCTGAAATCAGCGGTCCATTCTTTTTTGCTGTTGCCTGCAAATTTTTTTCTAAAGCTCATTGACACCTCCGTGTCATTTTCTTTCTCTTTCTCGTTATCAGTGCGTAAACTGCTTTGTGTCAACTGCCCGGTATCATCAAAATCTTCATATAAAATAGTGCTCAGATTTTTTTCGTTACCGCCGTCAAGCAGTATTGAACCTGTAAGGGTTGTATAAGTGGTCAAATAATAATCAATGCCAGCCATAAAATTCACAGAAAGATCACGACGGGTGCGCTCAGTGGTTTGATTATAAATAAAGCTTGTATCCGAACCCGTGTAACTTTGAGAAGAAAAACCTTCGCCCTGGTTGCTCCTGTAGCTGCTTCCAAAACTTGAGAACAAGTTCATTTTCTGTGTACGATAATTGATGCTGTAAGCGCCGCTGAAATTTGCCGGATAACCTACGGTGCCTGTAAAATTGCCATTAAATCCTCTTGTCTTATTTTTTTTCAAAATGATATTGATGATACCAATTTCACCTGCAGCATCATAACGGGATGATGGATTGGTGATCACTTCAATACGGTCGATCATCGCGCCTTGCAGGTTCCGGAGTGCATCCGAACTTCTCAACCCTGTAAGTGCAGATGGTTTTCCATCGATCAATATGCGTACGCCCTGGCTCCCACGTAAACTGACATTGCCATCAATATCCACTGTAACTGAAGGTATGTTTTCCAATATTTCTGATGCGTTTGCACCGATATTACTTACGTCCTGGCTTACATTATACACCCGTTTGTCCAGCTCAAGGTCCATCAACTTTTTTTCCGATGTGACGATTACTTCCTGTAGCAGTTTGATCTTTGCTTTAATTAAAACGGTACCAACATCAATATCCTTATCAGAAACAATAACGTCGTTAATTGTCTTCTCTTCGTAGTTAAGAGAACTAAATTTCAAAAAATACGTTCCCGGTTTCAACGTAATGGTGAATCTGCCTTTTTCATCTGAGGTAGTCATCAATAATTGTGTGGAATCGGATACATCGTGCACGCTGATATTACCTGACATTATCCCTGTTCCTTTTTCATCTGTAATCATTCCCTTGACCGAATATTGCTTTGGTTCGTTTTCCTGCGCCTGGATGTGTAGCGAAAAAAGAAATAAAAATAATATAAATGTTAACGAACGCATTGTGCTGACGAAATTTGACCTGCAAGTTACTAAATATGCAATGTCTGATCCATGTTTAATGGAGTCATCTCCTCCTGTCAATAAAAGTGCCATTCTACAGTTTTACGTGATGAATTTAACTAATGTCTTCGCCTCATCATTCTTACTATCTTTAAGGTGTCACTGCACTTTTATCAAATGTGTGTTTTATGAAAGAAAACAAAATTCATCGACGCCGTTTTATATTCGATACTTCAGCCGCTTTAGCTCTTGCTGCATTTAAAACCAATAGTTTCAATTTATTTTCAACTCCACCGACCCGACGAGTAGCATTGATCGGTACCGGATGGTATGGAAAAAGCGACCTCTTTCGCCTGATACAGGTGGCACCTGTAGAGGTGGTGGCACTTTGTGATCCCGATAAACAGCAATTGAATAAAGCAGCTGAAATGATAAGTGAGCGGCAAAAAAATAAAAAGAAACCAGTGGTATACGGCGATTACCGGAAATTACTATCAGAACAAAACCCTGAAATAGTATTGATCGGGACACCCGATCACTGGCATGCTTTAACGGCTATTGAGGCAATGAAATCCGGTGCTCATGTGTATGTGCAAAAGCCGATCAGCGTAGACGTGTTGGAGGGAGAAGCAATGCTTGCCGCTGCCAGGAAATATAAACGGGTAGTACAAGTTGGTACACAACGAAGGAGTACACCGCATCTTATAGATGCGAAAAAAAATATCGTAGATGCAGGGTTGCTTGGGAAAATATCTCATGTGGAAATGTGTTGTTATTATCATATGCGGAACAATGGGGATCCCGCAGTGCAACCTGTTCCGGATTTTTTTGATTATGAAATGTGGACCGGTCCTGCACCTTTGCGTCCTTATGATGGCTTACCGCATGTACGCTGGTGGCGAACATTTATGGAATATGGCAACGGGATCTTGGGCGATATGTGTATTCATATGTTTGATTCAGTACGATGGATGTTGAACCTTGGCTGGCCAAAACGAATTAGTTCGACCGGGGGAATTTATAATGATAAAACGGGCAAGAGTAATATCGCCGATACGCAAACTGCGGTTTTTGAATATGAAGAACTGAATTGCATCTGGCAACACCGAAGCTGGGGCACACCTGCTGATCCTGAATATCCGTGGTCATTTAAGATTTTTGGTGAAAAAGGAACCTTATGCGGCAGCACGATGAAGTATGATTTCATTCCTGTGGGAAAGGCTGAAAAGATTCATCGTGATGTGTTGTTTGAAAAGGAGAAATACCCGGAAGATCTGAAAGAGCCGGGCATTGAACTCAATGCAGCACCGGCCACAAGACTACACATGCTTAATTTTCTTGAGGCTATTGACAAGGGCATAAAACCGGTTGCCGATATAGAACAGGGGCATATTTCTACCGCAAGTTGTATTCTTGCAAATCTTTCTATGCAGTTAGGAGGCAGGCATCTGATCTACGATCCGGTAAAGAAAGAAGTTGTTGGCGATGCAGAAGCAACAAAATTATTACAAAGAAAATACCGGTCGCCCTGGATCCATCCTTTGCCCGAAAATGTATAATGTATTCATAAAAAACCCTGACTTGAAGAAAGGAATAGCCCGCGCACGATCATTTATTTATATTCACAACTATAAATTTTATTCATGAGATTTTTTTCTTTCCTACTCGTTGTAATCAGCCTCAGCTTTTGCAGCACACCCAATCATCAACCACAAAATAGCGCTGATGAAAACAAACTATCAATAAGAACCGGTGCCGAGCAAACTGAAAAATACATTCCCTTGCTGCAAGGAAAAAGAGTGGCCGTGATGGCCAATCCAACAAGCATCATAGGGAATACTCATCTTATTGACAGTCTTAAAAAGCTTAATGTAAATATTGTAAAAGTATTCGGACCTGAGCATGGTTTTCGTGGCAATGCAAGTGCGGGTGTAAGAGTTGCCGATGAAACAGATCCGGCAACAGGCATTCCTGTCATTTCACTGTATGGCCCAAAGAACAAGCCCTCCAAGGAAGATCTTGCTGATGTGGATATTTTGATCTATGATCTACAGGATGTAGGTTGTCGCTTTTATACTAATATAAATGCACTGTCTCGACTAATGGAAGCCTGCTATGAAAATGGGAAAGAAATGCTGATACTCGATCGGCCCAATCCCAATGGTTACTTAATAGATGGGCCCATCCTGGATATGAAATACAAGTCCGGTATCGGCATGTTCCCGATTCCTATGTCGCATGGATTAACTGTTGGAGAATTTGCCCAAATGGCAAATGGTGAAGGCTGGCTGAAGGATAAGGTGAAATGTAATATCAAAATAATACCTGTTGCAAATTATGATCATGACATGTCGTACGCACTACCGGTAAAACCTTCCCCAAATCTGAATACACAACAGTCGATCATGCTGTATCCTTCCACTTGTATGTTTGAAGGAGTCTATCTTAATCATGGTCGTGGTACTTTATATCCGTTCACTGTTATAGGCAGTCCGGAACTAAAAGGCAAATACGAATTCTCTTACACTCCTACGGGCATTAAAGGGATGGCCGAGACACCTTTATTCATGGACCAGGTTTGTTATGGATTAGATCTTCGCAATTATGATATAGCACAATTGAGAAAAAGCAAACAGATCAATCTTAATTGGATCAGAGAATTATATAAAGCACATCCATATAAAGAAAAATTCTTTGACTCAAAGTTGAGTAAAGAAATGGGCACGATCGAAAGACTGATCGGTTCCGGGTTATTCCGTCAGCAAATCATTGACGGAAAAACTGAAAATGAAATTCGTGCAAGCTGGGAACCAGGATTAAGTGAATACAAAGCAATGCGAAAAAAATATTTATTATATCCTTAGTGTCCTGGTGAGGCAGTCGGGTCATAGGTACCATGCTCAATCAATTCGTTTACCAATACGTAACATGCCTTGAACCACGAAATAGATTTTTTTGCCACCATTTAACGTCATCTCCTCTGTCTCTGTGTGGCCACATCAGGTTTGATCTTTTTCTAATATGCCAAAGGCCGCACGAATGTCCGATCTCATGCGCCAGTGTCGAAAAAATTCTTATGCCGTTAGCATCAAATGTAAGGTAATCAGTTACCGGTCCTATACAACACCCATCTTTGCCGCTGATGTCTATAACGACGAATGCAGTAACGGGACATAAAGTTCCGCACAGGTTGGATGAAAAAAACTACCAGCAATTTTAAACTCCTCTCCAATCGCCCCTGCATTGCACTTTACAGATAAGGCTTCCGAAGGTGGGATTTTTTGCAACAGTTCAGCAAATGGTTCCTCAGGATGGTGTGGCAATAATTTCACATTAAAATTCCTCTGAAAACAGCTCATCGCAAAATCTATTGATTTTTCTGTTTCCCCTGGACTAAGTGGGGCATTTCCTTCTGAATTGAGGAGAATAAGTACTTTAACCCGTAATTTTTTCTGAGGCCATTTCAAAAAGCCGAATAGTGTATCGAATAAATTTATTATACAGCGATGAATGAACTCAATCACGATCCTTATTGCGACTCTTGCAATCCCTTTTATTCCGTCCCAGACGATTGGCCACAACTTCATCGATGACTAGTTAATCAATACCAGTTAGGTAATTCAGGAAAATATATACCTTACTGCATTGCACAAACGTAACATTACGAACAAATACACATATATAGCAAGTATAACATTGATTTTTATTTCTCCGGGAAGTTTATTTTTTATTCGGCTGACTGATTAAAACACATTGGTTTACTGACAAAGCCATAACATGAAGCTGTGCAAACATCAATAAATAAACTGGATTGGTATAAAGTTTGGAACTCCCGTTTTTATATAAAACAAAATTTTATACAAAAATTCACAGCATGTCCAGGAAGCAGGTAACCAAAGATTTCATTGCTATCAATAGGCAGGAAAGGATATTTACGCTTCATTTTATAAACAATAGCATGTATCAAGCAATTTCATTAATCTAAATTTTTTACTTGTATGAAAAAAGCATTTCTTTTTGTTCTGTCGTGTTTTATAATGACAATTATATATTCGCAGAACAACGCTAAGTACACCGTGTCGGGTGGACTATTAGGCGCCGTAAATTTTACCAAATTCAAAGCCGAGGGCACAAATGCCAGTAGTATTGACTATAACACCGAAACAGGTTGGTCAGGTGGCTTATGGCTCAATATACCATTGGCTACTCGCTTTTCAGTTGAGCCACAGGTGATGTTTAGTTCTTATAGCTATCAAGTGGATAACACATTGCCTGTTCTAGTTCGGGATGGAGAGATTAATTATGTTTCGGTCCCGTTACAGTTAAAATTGCATGCCGGTGATAAGTTTGCAATTACTGCTGGACCACAAGTCGATTTCTTCGCCTCTTTCGAAGATGATGCACATTCAACGATGCAGAAAGAAAATTTTAAGCAAACCAGCTGGTCCTTGTTTGGAGGTTTCGAATTGTTCCCTCAAAGCAAAGTAACTGTTTTTGGCCGCTACATGCATGGCCTTACTAACATGAATGCAAATATTCATGTTGTTCCAACTGAATTTAGAAACCGAAATTTCCAGGCTGGATTAAAATTGAGATTATTTGGTGGCAAAGAGGAACCTTACCAGGCGACCTCAACTCCGTTACCGCCACCAGTAGATACAGATGGCGATGGTATTACTGATGATCTTGACAAATGTCCAAACCAGGCAGGTACTGCTAAGTATAATGGTTGTCCAATACCAGATAGTGATGGAGATGGCATTAATGATGAAGAAGATAAATGTCCAAGCCAGGCAGGTGTCGCAAAATATAATGGTTGCCCCGTACCTGATAGCGATGGTGATGGCGTGAATGATGAAGAAGATAAATGCCCTAACCAGCCAGGCCCCGCAAACAGAAATGGTTGTCCTATCGCGGACAGAGATAATGATGGTATTAATGATGAAGAAGATAAATGTCCCGATATAGCAGGTGTTGCCAGCAGACAGGGTTGTCCCGAAATTCCTGCGGACGTAACTAAAATGTTAGGCTCTGCAGCACAGAATATCACGTTCACGGCAGGCAGTGCAAGGATCTTGGCAAAATCAACCACTTCTTTAACTAATGTGATTAAGATCTTGAATGACAATCCAACTTTAAAACTCAAAATTGAGGGGCATACCGATAATACCGGAGATGACGACGCCAACATGAAATTAAGTACTGACCGCGCAGAGGCAGTGAAATCATATTTTGTTAGTAAAGGCATCAGCGCCGATCGTCTGGAAGTTGAAGGATTTGGTGAAACAATGCCGATAGGAGATAATAAAACTACAGCAGGCCGCACTAAAAATAACAGAGTGGAAATAAAAGTAGCTTATTAGAATAATAAATGGTAAAGAAGAAATAAAATGGCCTTAGGTTTAACTAAGGCCATTTTTATATACTTCTGCAAAGCTCCCTTACTTACAGATTATGCTGATCATTTACATGTAGAAATCTTATTCGTTGCTCCGGCTTTCCTTTGTTGATTATGGCTTACCTCCTACCTTAGCTGCCAAATAAGGTGATATGAAAAAGCTTAGGCCTTTATTACTAACAATTGGTTTTGTCATCGTTTCGATTTCTTCTTTTGCATGGTGGGGACAAAATGGCCATCGTATTGTGGGAGAAATTGCCAATAGTTATCTCAGCAACAAAGCCAGAAAAGCTATCCGTGAAATATTAGGCAATGAATCGATTGCAATAACAAGCAACTGGGCCGATTTTATAAAGTCGGACAGCAGCTTTAATTATTTAAGTCCCTGGCACTATATCAATGTGAAACAAGGTTTGTCACAATCGGACTTCAACATTGTACTACAAAATGATACTGTTATCGATGCGTATACCCGGCTAAATTTTCTGATCACAGAATTGAAAAATCAACAGTTACCTCCTGAAAAAAAGCAAATGTATCTCCGCCTCCTGATACACATTGCCGGCGATATCCATCAGCCTTTACATGTGGGCCGGTTGGAGGACCTTGGCGGTAATCGTATTCGTGTGTTATGGTTTGGCGATTCAACTAACCTGCACAGTGTATGGGATGAAAAATTGATTGAATCCCAAAACCTCAGTTATTCAGAATATGTTAAAGCAATTAACCATTCTACTAAGGAACAACGCAAGCAATGGCAGGAGCAACCAATGAATGAATGGTTCTTTGAATCGTATCAACTTGCCGGAAAAATTTATAGTGGCATCACTCAACCGCATCAAAGACTTAGCTTCCGTTACAATTTTGATTATATAGATATATTGAATAGTCAGTTGTTGAAAGGCGGTGTCCGGCTTGCTGGTTTATTAAATTCGATTTTTGGATAAGGATATTATGAATGACTCATTTGAAACAATTCGAAAAGAACTTAAGAAACACAATGCAGAGGATAATGAAGCTCCTGTAAAACTATTAGTAGCTGGCATAAATGATTTTTTGGAGATAAAACATAAAAGAAGAAGAAATAGTCAATTTATAATCGGGGTAAAGGAATTTTTTGAATCTGACGTATTTCTTATTGAAAGATTGCTCCATGACCTGGAATTGAAATCAGGACGAATACCTTTAGCATTCCATTACGATGACAGAGAAGCCATCGAAACCGTAATTAACGATTTTGAAGATTATTATAATATGCCCCTTGATAAAGAAATATTTCAAAAAATAGGATCTCCTGCAGGTCAAGGTAAACTTCAGTATTATTTGATAATTGTTGTACTGGAAACTGATTACTACAAATGACCGTTGCATAAAATCTCTCATGGTCCTGATGAGATTTCTCAAAGACTCATTATACTGCCTTAAATATGAAGCCCTAAGGTAAAAAACCAAACTTATTTGTTGAAACATAATTAATAATTTTTCATTTAGAAAACTTTAACAGCACCTACCACCAAAGTGGTATTGGGTTGACGTTGTATTGAAGCTAATTTGCACTTGTAAACTAAATCCTATGCGAAGAAAGAAATTGCCATATGTGATACGCCTGATACGACTTGCATTAAAGAGTGTATGGTATGCGTTGACAATTCCAAACGATCCATATCATGAAAAGAAGGTGAACTTCTGGAACATGCCGATAAAGAAAAGGGAAAGGCAATTCAGGTAATGCCTTGCTATTTTCTGTCCGTAGTAAAAATGTGTTCATAAAACTTTAACATCAACTACCTCCAAAGAGGTATTGTCTACACTTCACATTGGATCTAATTTGCACTTATAAATTATTATCATGAAACGAAAAAAATTGCCCTACATGATTCGATTAGTTAGGGTGTCTTTAAAATGGACATGGCGTGCATTTATTATGATCACAAGGGAAATGATTTCCTGGAATATGCCAAAAAGAAAAAGCGAAAGGCAATACAGGTGATCCTTTCGGAGATAATGAAACAGTCCTAAATGATTTTTAGTAAGTAATACCTATTCGTCACCACTTATTTAAAATTCATTCTTATCCATTCCTCAAGACTCAGCATACCCGGGAATTCATTTTGGAGCGCCTGCATGTCTTTTACAAAACAAGCATCATTATTATTGACCCAGCGGAACATCTTTGTAAGATCCCTGCCCATAACTAAACGCGTAATGAACATAGGTAGCTGCTGAAATCTTATTTCCCGTCCCATTGCTTTTGAGAATGTTGACGCCAGTTGTTCACCATTCATTTGTTCGGCTGCCAGGGTTATTGTACGGCCCCGGTATTTTTCCAAATCTGAAAAGATCAATGCAGCGATTTTCCCAATGTCTTCGGAACTGATAAACTGCTGCACCGTATTTTTTTGAGTTGGTAGCATCAATTTGCCTTTTAATATCCTGCTTTTCACCTGTGGTATCAACATATTTTCATACAGGGAAGCTGGACGGAGTATAGTATAACTCATTCCCGATGCGTTAAGATAATCCTCAATTTTTAACTTGCTGTCCCAATGCGGTATCCCAGTATTCAGATCACAGCCAATAACAGAGGAGTATACAAAATGTTCAATATTGTTTTCCTTTGATGCATTCACCAACTCTATACCCTGTTTTATCTCCTTATCAATGCCGTATTTATAAACAAGATTGCAAAAAACACCATCCACATTTTTTAAATGGGAACAGTACGAAGCGGGATCATTAAGATCGCCTTTTATGATTTCCAGGCTATCCTGAGGACTTAATTTTGCAGCTGCCGGCTTTCTTACCAATGCTTTTACATAAAAGCCCTTGCTTAATAAATTTCTTACGACAGCACCTCCCTGGTTACCGGTAGCTCCCGTTACAAATATTTTTTTTCTAACTATCACCCGGAAAATTTTATATCTAAATCTAAATAAACGCTGTCTACTTTCCCTTCCTTAATATCCGTTTTCTGTGTTGTGTCCCCCAGGTTTGCAATTCTTCGATCAATTTTTCCAGGGTTTCGCCGTAGGGCGTCATTGAATATTCCACTACTACCGGCACGGTATCATAGACTGTTCGCTTTACGAGCTCATTCATCTCCAACTCTCTTAATTCTTTTGACAGCATTTTATCCGTGATGCCATGCACCTGTTTAGCCAACTCGCTAAACCGCCTGTTACCAAATGATAATGCAATAATAATAGGCAGCTTCCACTTACCGCTTAAAATATCCAATGCATCCCTTACGGGTATTAGCGCTTTTGTACAGGTTTCATGTGTTTTTCCGTTTTCTCTCGCTTTTATTGTCATTATCTGGTTTTTTTAACTTCACTATACTAAAGTATAGTGCTATACTTTAGTATAGTACTATAAAAAGTATAGTAAAGATAAGTAGCTTTGGGTCTGAAACAAAAAAAATAATCATGGCAAATCAAACATGGGCACTGGACCCGACACATTCAGAACTTCAATTTAAGATCAAGCACCTGATGATCTCTACCGTAAGCGGACAATTCAGCCAGTTCAAAGCGACTGTTGAAACAGACGATGATGATTTTACAAATGCTAAGATTCATTTCGAAGCTCCCGTAGATTCCATCTCAACCAATAATGATCAACGTGATGCACACCTGAAGAACGGGGATTTTTTTGATGCTGACAAATACCCTGTCATCGTCTTTGACAGTGAAAAAATGGAAAAGAGCAGTGATGATGAATACAAACTCTATGGCACATTGACCATACGGGGGGTGAGTAAGAAAATTGCATTGAATGCCGAATTTGGCGGCATAGCAAAAGATCCCTGGGGAAATACAAGAACAGGGTTTTCAGTTACAGGCAAGATCAACAGGCAGGATTTTGGAATGAGCTTTGGCGCTGTTTCAGAAACCGGAGGGTTGTTATTGGGTGATGAGGTGAAAATCAATGCCAACGTTCAGTTTGTAAAAGAAGCCGTGGCTTATGCAGCTTAAATTTATTGATGCCGTCCCGATCACGTCGAGACGGCTTTTCTTACACCTGCAGTTTTCATAAAATATAACCCACATTCCGAGAAAGCATATGTGGATTGGCAACAGATCATGCCTGGACTTGGCCATTACCCATCCAGATTTGGCTTATTACCAAGTGACATAAGGCTACGATTGTATGCTTCCCAGTGAAGGAAGTAGTGTTTAAAAATGGTAAAATAGAACTGAAGCATGAAATTTGCGTACGTACATAGATACTTAGACTGACGCTATAGTAAGATCACAGATTGCTGGTTTATCCCTTAAGTCTGATGAATTAATTCTATGAGGCACTTTATTTTCTCTTTGTTTGCTTTTTTTATATTCGGGTTTAAGCTTCCGGTCAATTACCAGGAGCAAACCTTCAAGATCATTACATGGAATGTTTATGAAGGAATGAAACTGGACACGACGCAAAATAAAATTGCTTTCACAAAGTGGATCAAGGAAAAAGATCCTGACGTGATGGCTTTCCAGGAAATGAACGGGTTTACACAAACAAAGCTTGAAGCTTTTGCCCGCAGTTATGGGCATGCTTATAGCGTATTATTGAAAGAAACTGGCTTTCCGGTTGCTCTCACTTCAAAGTATCCAATTAGCAATATAGAAAAGGTAATAGAAAATATGCATCACGGTTATGTCCAGGCCACCGTTAGAAGCATCACTTTTTTTGTTGTGCACTTGTCTCCACATAAATACCAAAAAAGGCAAGAAGAAATAAATACAGTGCTCACTGCCGCCGCGTCTGCCCCGGATAAAGGAAAAACTATTATTCTCGGAGATTTTAATGCCCAGTCGCCCCAGGATTCAATTTTTTATGTTGATGGTAAAATGGTGGAAGTGCAGAAAATATTAAAGATCAAAAATCCTGTCTATGATAATCTACGGAATGGCGAGCTCGATTATAATGCGGTAAGAACAGTGTTAGCAAAGAGCTATATTGATCCCGTTTACAATTCAAAAAGGTTACACATTTCTTTTTCTGCTGACATACAAGGTGACCCCGACTTGAAATATAACAAGACAAGGATCGATTATATTTTTTTAAACTCTTTTTTCAAAAGACAAATAGAAAAAGCATTTATCATCCGTGATGAATTTACTGATGTTGTTTCTGATCATTATCCTGTTTTTGTTAGGTTGAGATATTAAGAGTTTGTACTTGCTATTTTGCAAAACCATCCAATATTTTGCCACTTATCAAATAAAAAATAAATGAATTTTAAAATGCGTTTCAATAAATGCGAATTCTACTTAATTTAGCCGTCCTTAATTTCTAAATAAAAGTATATGCCAACAACAACATGTGAGATCTCAGGTTCCGTTTACCAGTTAGATTACACCAAATTGTCTTCAAAAAGAGGAACTTATTATTTTGGAAAAATACATAGCGAACCGGTTACGGGTTTTGCTTTTACTGCCCTCAATAGCGGAGGTCATGAATTTGATGATAGCCGTGAACCGCTACACAGACAGGAAGCAATCGTGAATGCCATAAAAAACAGCGAGAACCAGTAACTCACTGATCTTGTGTTTTAGAGTCCAGATACTTTTTGCCGTCACCAGCCTTAAGGTTAAATATCATAAATTAGAGTATTAGCCAGGTTATTTCCTGGTATATATATTTAATTAATGAAGAGAATACTTGTAGCAATACTTTTGCTATCTGGTCACTGCTCCGGCCAGAATCTAAAGAATTTTTACAATGGTTCTATTCAACTATTTTATGAGGAGCATGGCAACGGTCCGGCTGTATATATCTTAACAGGGGGACCTGGAGCTCCACCTGAAGATCCGTCTCACCGGATCATTGATAGCTTAAAATCATTTTATACATGCGTGCTTCTTCATCAAAGAGGTACAGGTAAATCCAGGAATATCCCTGTCAATGAAAAAACTATCAATATTGGTAGCTATATACAAGACATCGAGCTATTAAGAAAGAAAAGGAATGACAAAAATATAATCGTGCTGGGAATATCATGGGGCGGGTTGCTTGCAATGAACTATGCTGCTCTTTATCCACAATATGTTTCAAATCTTATTTTGATCTGTTCCGCACCTCCTTCTTATAAACTTTGGGATATACTTTTTGATAACCAGCACGTACGCCGTTCAATAGTGGAACTGGATTCCATGCAGGCACTGAAGAAAATTTTTTCGGTTAAAACAGATCGGGAATTGGATTCGCTAAAAAGGATTGATCCTTCCAACAGCGAAGTAATTGCTTTTAAAAAATTTATAGCCATTCATATACGGGCGATGCATTATGACCGCATGAAATTATCGGGCGACTTTGACGAATTTTTCACAAACTTTAATTTTCAACTGATCCCATTTATCGACAAAGAAATAATAGAAACCAAATGGGATATTACGGCCAATTTAAAAAAAATTAATGTCCCGGCATTGATCATTTATGGCAGGCAAGATGACCAGGGTGAATCAACTTTTTACTTGCAGAAAGAATGCCTGAGAAAGAGCAAAATGCATGTCATAGAAAAATGCGGACATCTTATCTGGGAAGATCAACCGGATGAATTCTATAAAGCGCTTATGCATTATTTAACAGGAAACATAAAGCAAAATGATGATTAGTCTGTGTCAGCAGGTTATAGCGACAATGCATCCACACTGAAACCTTGGTGCACTTCGTCTGTGCTTCGCATCTCTTTGAAGTTGAAGAAATGTTTTCGATTACGGGCGAGAACTGCGCAACATTTCTTCTGTCTCGATATCAACAGGTCTATGGTTTATCTTTCCCCTCTACTAAAAACTTACGGAGGTTTTCAAGCAATATATCGGATGTATTGGAATTGGTAAAAATCGCATACGCCATTTTCAAGTCTTTGTACACTTCAAACTTGCATTTGAAATCACCATTGTTGCCGCCATGACCAAACGACTTACCAAAAGGAGTTTCTCGGACCTCAAGACTCATTCCCATATAAGCAGGTATGTTGGGTTTTTCCTCGCCCGGATCATACTTATACTCTGAATGCTTTTGAAGCATGACATCATATGTCTTTGGTGTTAATCCTTTCTGTTCGAGTAAATACAACATGAATGTTGTAAATATATTAGCTTCTGTGTGCATGGAATAAGCCATGCCAGGGGAATCCGGCAGATCGTTATTGGTTGGTAACCGATCAAAATGTCCATATGCTACCATGCGTTGTAATGAATCGTTTTTTGAAAAGAATGTATGATAGAGACCCATTGGCTCGACGACTTCTTCCTGTAATACCTGCTCTACTTTTTTTCCCGTAATTTTTTCCACCGCCATTTTCAGGTATTCAAAACCTTCACCTGAATAATTATAGTCTGTTCCTGGAGTGAACTTAAGATTCAGCTTTCCGTCTTCATTCATCCATCTCCAATTGGGAAAACCGGTACGATGTGTTAGTACATGTCTCGCCGTGATCAGCTTATACCGATCATCGTATTCAATGTCTTTGTAAGGAAGATATAAGTGAAGGGGTTTGTCGAGATCAATCAACCCCCGTTCTGCTAATCGCTGAACGGCAAATGCAAACACAGGCTTCGTAATAGAAGCTGCTTCAAAAAGCGTACTATCATTCACTTTTTCGCCGGTCATTGTATTGAGAACGCCATAAGTTTTGTGGTAAACCACTCGTCCATCTTTCACCAATGCCAGCGACACACCGGGAATACCATAGTAATTTTGATAAGTCTCAATAAAGCCATCAACATCCTTTGCATTGCCTGTTGTAAAATCATGAAGGATTCCCCTGGAAGGGATCAGATCAGGTGCAGGTGTAGCGGGGATAACTAAAGGAGGCACCAGAATTTTTTTTGCCGGCGTAACTGATACTGCGATAGGATGTTTTTGCGTCGTAATATAGACCACTGCACCGCGCTGAACATACGACTCCGGGAAGATGACATTGTAGTTACCGGCAGGAACGTCGACTGAATAACTCCCTAAACTATCGACTTCCGTTTCCAACCAAAGGCTTTTGTTTTGCAAAGAGATAATGCGTACTTCGCGGGGCAAAGGCTCTTTTATTGGTTTATCCCAGCGCACAGTTCCCGAAACAGTTGCTAATTTTCCGTTGGCAGGCATGATAAGGATATCCCCAAGACTATTTGGGTCCCTGTATTTGGAACCTCCCTTACCCCAGGCGGAAAAACTAAAGCTGCCGTCATTATCCTTGTCAAAGACCTGGAAATCGAAACCAATTGATTTTCCGACGGAAAGCTCAGAGCCTAATTTGATGCGCCATTCATAAAGCCGCTGATTACCCCTGGTTGTCATTGCGACTTCCATGATCTCCCAGGTTGCGGCCCGGGCGAATGGATCATAAAAGGCATGATTAGTGTTGCGCAGTTTTTTACTATACATAAACCCAGCCACTCCCGAACCCGAGAGCAAGTGTCTCGCATCGATGCTGAGCTCAAGGCCATCCTGTGTATTGAATCGTACATTTTGAGAAGTGTCTTCGATAAAATCACTGTCTGTTATGGTAAAAGCAATATACAATGAGGCATCATCAAGCCGGTAGCCAAGCTGGAAAAAACCCGAAAAGTCAGACGCATCTTTAGGTCTTGTATTTGATATATGCGTATTGATCAGGTATTTTATCCCGGTTTGCGGCCAGTCAGAAAAATTGCCATCCACAGTTATCCTTCCAAGAGGATATGCATAGGCAATGCTTCCATTATGAGCGAGCAAATGCTGACAAAGGAGAAAACAAAAGGAAAAAGTCTGACCAGCTTTTATGAGCGTCTTTAACATAGGCTTTGTCGGTTTACAGAATTGACAGAATGTGAGCAGGTGATTTACTTTGAACGTGCTGGGCTATACAATGTTACAGCAACGAACTTTTAATGTAATAAATGTCAGGAAAATGTTGCATGTCGATAAAGAAAGTGAACAAATATTTTATACTCCCCGGCAAAGGTCTTCGGCAATCAGCTTGCTGACTTTTTCTCCTCCCACCAAAAGTTTGTTTCTTTTATCCATGGACGCGGCGTCAAATGACCACACGCAACGACTTTATTAGCGGACCAAAACTTTGTACCGACGGAAACCAATCCAACTAGTATTTACTTACCTTCCCTATTCTTTTATTAGTAAAAACTTGTTATATGAAAAAGCTAAGCTTCCTTTCGATACTATTCATATCTCTGGCATCATTCGCGCAAATTGATGCACGCCTTTTTCGTTTTCCTGATGTTTCTGCAGGCCAGATCGCATTTGTTTATGGTGGTGATATTTGGATAGTTGCAAAATCAGGTGGCACGGCTAATCGCATCACCTCTTCTACAGGCGAAGAAAGTTTTCCCCGCTTTTCTCCTGATGGAAAATCACTTGCTTTTTCGGCCACCTATGATGGCAATACGGATATATACACAATGCCAGTGAGCGGTGGTGTTCCTGTTCGTCTCACCTGGCATGCAGGACCTGATCGTGTTGTCGATTGGCATCCCGATGGCAAAAGAATATTATTTGCTTCCGGTCGCGAAAGTGGTACACCTGCTTACCGACAATTATATCTTGTATCGTCAAAAGGTGGTTTGCCGGAAAAACTCCCGGTGCCTTATGCTGAACTGGCTTCTTATTCGCCTGATGGGAATAATATCGCTTATGTAACAAAAATCACGGAAAACTATCCTTTCAAAAGAATCCGCAGTGGTCTTGCTTCCGATGTGATCATATTTGATCTGAAAAAAGGAACCGCAGAGAACATAACAAAATCGGAAGTAACAGAAGGGAAACCTGTTTGGGTAAGTAACAAAGTCTATTACGTATCAGATGAGGGAATGGCCAAAAGACGTAACATCTGGGTCTACGATGTTAGCAAAAAATCAAAAGAACAGCTTACCAATTTTACAGATCTCGATATCAACCATATGTCAGCAGGACCTGACGACCTGGTTTTCCAGGCCGGCGGCCGTCTTTATCTTCTTAATCTTGGCACAAATAAATATGCGGAAGTAAAGATCAATATTGTTGCTGATATTTCTACACTTATGCCACGCACCGTATCGGTTGGAAATAATATCAGCAATTTTGACATATCTCCTGATGCTAAAAGATCTGTATTTGAAGCAAGAGGCGATCTCTTCAGCATACCTGCAGAAAATGGTGTGATCATAAATCTGACGAATACAAGTGGCGCATGGGAAAGGTTGCCATCCTGGTCGCCCAATGGTAAATGGTTAGCTTACTGGAGTGATGAATCAGGAGAGTATGAGATCCACCTCCGTGATAATGCATCAGGACAGGCGAAGAAAGTCACTAACATCAAAAAAGGAATGGGTTGGAATCTTGCTTGGTCGCCCGATAGTAAGAAAATTGTTTTTATTAATGATCTGCAGGAAATAAAACTCCTGACAATTGACGGCGGATCCCTGGAAACAATTGACAACACTACAGACCTTCCTTATAATGGATTGCAGGGATTCAATGTTAGTTGGTCACCGGATAACAAGTGGATCGCATATTCAAAAGGAACAGAAAATCTTAATAATGCCATTTATCTGTATAGCCTGGAAAAGAAAAAAGTTTTTAAAGCTACTTCAGGTTACTACAACGATTTTAATCCGGTTTTTGATCCTTCTGGCAAGTATCTCTTCTTTGCAACAAACAGAAATTTCAGTCCTGTTTACAGCAATTTTGATAATACGTGGATATATCCAAATAGCACACAACTGGCAGTTGCCACGCTTGATCCATCGAATCCCGAACTGTTGTATGCCAAGAATGATGATATCAAACTGGATACAAGTGCTGCAAGCAAATCACCGGTTGATACAACAAAAAAAGTCAGCAAACCTGTTGCTGCATCCACTAAAGTGGATCCTGAAACTCTGGAAAGAAGGGTGGAAATATTGCCTGTAACAGCCGGGAATATGGGCGGTTTGTTTGCTACCGAGGGCAAGTTGGTGTATATGCGTTTCCCAAATACCGGCGCCACACAAGGTCCACCTTCCCTTTATTTATTTGACATAGATAAACGTGAAGAAAAACTTTTGCTTGATAAAGCGACTGCATATGCCAACTCCGCAGATGGAAAGAATATCCTTGCCCGCACTGCGGCGGGGTTTGGTATCGTAAAGGTAAATCCGGATCAGAAGCTTGATAAGTTATTACGGACGGCTGAAATTGAAATGGTACTTCAGCCAAAAGAGGAATGGAAACAAATGTTCAATGATACATGGCGCCGCTATCGTGACTTCTTTTATGATCCGGGTATGCAACAGGTAGATTGGAATAACATTCGTAAAGAATATAGCGCAATGCTTGATGATGCGATCACCCGCTGGGATGTAAATAATATCTTACAGGAAATGGTTTCAGAGTTAAGTGCCGGTCATACGTATGTAGGTGGTGGTGATCTTGAGCAAGCCAAAAATCGTACGAATGGGTTTTTAGGAATTGACTGGGCACTGGAAAATAATTCATACAAGGTTAAACGCATTGTTCGTCCTGCCGTCTGGGATAATGAAGTAAGATCTCCGCTTGAGGCATCGGGTGTAAACATAAAAGAAGGCGATTATATTCTTGCTGTAAACGGACGAAAACTCGATCCAACACTTGATCCTTATGCAATGTTTGAAGGATTGGCAGGCAAGGCTGTTGCATTGCGTGTAAGTAGCAAGCCTTCCCTTGAAGGTTCGCGGGAAGTGATCATTAAAACGTTGCAGCCACAGCAGGAAGCAAGACTTCGTCATTTAGAATGGATCGAAGGCAATCGTAAAAAAGTGGAAGAGCTTTCCGGTGGGCAGCTCGGATATATGTATATGCCTAACACGGGTACACAGGGGCAGACAGAATTAATGCGTCAATTCTATGCACAGATCGATAAAAAAGGATTTGTGATTGATGAAAGATTTAATGCAGGGGGGCAACTTGGTGATCGTTTTATTGAAATGCTTAACCGACCTAACATATATAACATTGCATGGCGCAATGCCAATGTAACAAGATGGCCACAAAAAGGAAATAACGCACCAAAAGTTATGCTGATAAATGGATGGGCAGGTTCAGGTGGAGATGCCTTCCCCTGGGCATTTCAACAACTGGGTCTTGGTCCGATCATTGGTGAAAGAACATTGGGAATATTAGTGGGGCCTGCAACAGGACATCAACTGATAGATGGTGGCGGGATAACTGTACCTGATGCAAGATTATATGGTGCCGATGGAAAATGGTTTGCTGAAGGGTATGGTATAAAACCGGAAATAGAAGTATGGGATGATCCGGCACAATTAGCAAAGGGAATTGATCCGCAACTTGTACGTGCAGTGCAGGAAGCATTAAAACTTATAAAAGAAAAGCCGATGGTAACTCATCCAAGACCAAAGTTTGAAGACAGAAGTTCAAAGGGATTGAAAGGTTATTAATTAATTACGAAGCAAAATTGTTTAGCCGTCCTATAACAGGGACGGCTTTTTGTTGCTTGTCGACAAGAAATGAAAATTAAAATGGAAAGAACCGCAGTTGGTTTAAAACTATTTCAATTCATGGACTCTTCTTTTTGCTTCCGCGGAACTGATGACAGGTATTATTTTAAAATCTACAATATCTTTCCAGTTGCTGATCCATTCATGCAGTTTATCAATAGAATCGCTTTCCATGACCTGGTAACAAATCGTCAATTCTTCGTTGATCCAGCTATCGACATACATTACTCCTTTCGGAAGCATCCTGCCTTTTTCATCAAAGCGCCGGTACAACTCTTTTATTTGCCCGGGATGATAGTGCTCGATAACCATGTATAACATACAAGTAGTTTAATGATGCAAACTATGATTTTTGTAACCTCACGTGGTGCCAATACCAAATCGAAACATTTTGATCAATTTATCATATCGGTTACCTGCTTAATAATTTTCTTGTCAGGACAATATGATACTAAAGCCTTCGCTGCCTCAGCACATATAAAGTTACCAGTGAATTATAGATTATTAAAAGAAAATAAAAAACCACGCCGGTATTACGGGTGTGGTTGATGGAATTTAACAGGAATTACTTCACTGACATAACTGAGTCGAGTACCGTCTTCGACATAGTGGTGGATTCTTGTCGACCACGACAACATCAACAATATCTGACATGTCCTGAAATTTATTTGCAGCTAAGATAACATGCATTACTTGTAATATAACCTTATTAGATGTAGGTTGCGTTTTTACTTTTCCAAATACATGCAGTTAGCTTCATTTGTTGATAAGTATTTCGTTGATAAATATACCCTGCTTAGCTGCAGCTTGTCACGACTTGCCGGGATAGTACGCTGGTGTCCTACAATTTTGATCCTCTTAATTGACTGATTGAAACAAATGACAGCCGCCCTAAATGCGCATTCTGCAATAATTTTTGGTTTTTGTCAAATTTCAATTGCAATAAATGCAAATGACAAAATACGGGTGCAAAATTCAATTATAAGGGGCTAAGCCGAAAAGTAGTTTTGAGTCATTAATAAACTTAAAAACATTTTTATGAAACAGACATTAAAAAAACGAGGAGTTCAATTTTTTTTTGGAATCCTATTATGTGCCTCAGGTTTAGATCTCGTTGCACAAACCCCCAGGCCCCTTAGCAAAATTTATCTGCAAGCAGGAGCAGGCGGAGGAACTTATAACAGCAGTGATTTTGATCTTGGTTTAAAAGCCGTCCTGAAAAACAAATGGAGTATGACTTTGTCATACAAAGGTTTAGAAATGAGGCCTAAGAATCTGCCCTCCGATTATCAACCTGAAACGGGCTATGTTTTCTTTATTCCTTACACCTACGAAGCAACGACAGATATGAGCCTTGTCAGCCTTACCGCCGGTAAATATTTCAGCTTAGGCAAGCATTTTTGGGCAACGACAGAAGGCGGACTTTCCTATGTGAAAGGCGAAAAAGTAAATTTTGAGCGGACGCAGTCCATAAATAGTAATATACTGATCGCCGCATCTACTTCATCAAATTATAATTCCTTTAAGGAAAGTAAATCCACAATCGGTGCAATGTTCCAGGCTGATGTCAGTTGGGCCTTTACTTCATTTATGGGAATCGGCGCAGGCGTTTATGCCAATGTCAATTCTATTCAGTCGCCGGTTGGTTTTAATATAAAATTGCTTGTGGGTAAGATGGGCAGGGAGAAAAAACATAAATAATAAACGACAAAAATCTTGGCTCATCACAGTAAGTTTTGCTATCCGGTGGTCCGCTTTTATCGTTAATGTCGCTGCTTTGCCTGTAAGCAACCCTGTGGATGAGCTGAGATTATTTATTCGTTTTCTTGAGGAGCATGGAGATAGCTCTGAATGGGGCCTCCGAAGGTTCGTTCGGGTTGGAATGGAATTTGGATTGAGTAATTCGGGTTTGATCCCCACCCTTAATAAAACCATTCAAATGAAACAACGAGATTATACCGGAATCGTACCTCCGCAATTTACAGGTAAGGAGCTGGAAGTCGAAGCAACCAGAGAGTTGGAGGATGAGACGGCCGCCAAAAATTTTTTTGAAACAGCAAAGAAGAGATTGCTTGATGTAAATAATTGGAACAAGATCGCAGGAGCTATCACGGCAGAATTTCAGATAATTGATAAAAGCGGAAAAGAAGTCAACAGAGAAGTAAAAAAAGGTGATTTTTTAAGGATCAACATTCCCGGACCGGGCAGTAAAGAAGGCGGTGGATACGATTGGGTTTGTGTCGAGGAGATAAAAGAAATTAATAAGGAATTTGTTCAGTCTGTTGGATTTCGTGTGAGGCCAAATGAAAATCCTTTTGGCGAGAAAAATGAAACAGCGCACTTCTATTCAGATGAAGCTTCCAGCTCATTTATTATTACCCGCGACGGTGCAAAAATAATTTCCTGGATCGTTGACCGCAACCTGCTCCCCAATACCGAATCAGCGTCATTGGTCGATAAGGTTCGTGATCTTGCGGTGGGTGTGAGTGCTATCGCCGGATTTTCGAAAATCCAGTGGCAAGGACTTGCAGAT
>JAICGN010000066.1 GCA_025923075.1 Chitinophagaceae bacterium | reverse complement strand
CGGGCAAACATGCTGGCCTTTCTTACTTCAAATATTCTTCCCATGATAAATTTTATTTCACATTGCAGATTTTAGATTTCGGATTTAGAAAGAATCAGTAATTATAGATCTGAAATCCACAGTCTAAAATCTAAAATCTTTTCTGGCCGGCAAAATTAAAGGCAATGAGCCAAAAAGAAAAAACCGTCTCCTAAAAGACGGTTTTCAGTAATTATAATACTTTGTTTATTCAAAATGTTTTGCTCTTGGCAAGATATCAGCCGGTCCTTTATGCTTACTCCGGCTTCTGCTGTATGCAAAATAGATAACCAGGCCAATTGCCATCCATGCAAGTGCTGTTAGTTGTGTCACCTTATCCAAAGAGATGATCATCGCGCCACATACCAATACTCCCAAAGAAGAAACGACTGGAACCAAAGGAACCCGGAATGGCCGCGGTACAGCCGGTTGTCTTACTCTCATTATCCATACACCAACACATACTAATACAAAAGCAAATAAGGTTCCGATACTTGTAAGGTCACCGGTAATATCTCCGGGTAATAAAGTAGCCAGTCCCCCAACAAATAAGAACAATATCCAGTTTGATTTAAATGGCGTTCTGAACCTTTTATGTAAGCTGGAGAAGGCTCCCGGTAAAAGGCCATCGTGTGACATTGAATAGAATACCCTGCTCTGTCCTAATAGCATGACAAGAATGACAGAAGAGAATCCGGCCAGGATCGCTACGGTGACAGCTGTCGCAAGCCAGTCATAACCCGGCATATGATTTTGGATCGCATAAGCAACTGAAGCTTCTTTTCCTGCAAGCATAAATTCTGTGAAAGGAGCTACACCTGTTAGTACGTAAGAGAAAAGAATATAAAGAATTGTACATACAACCAAAGAACCTAAAATACCAATTGGCATATCGCGTTTTGGATTCTTAGCTTCCTGTGCTGCGGTTGATACAGCATCAAAACCAATGAATGCAAAGAATACGATCGCCGCCCCCCGTAGTACACCTGCAAACCCATGATTGAATGTTGGCGCATAGCTATGTTCTGTTCCATCAGCTAGTTTAGCCGGGGGCTGATCAGCCGGGATCATATATGGCGTATGATTATCAGGATCGATGAATTGCCATCCTATGGCAATAAAAATAAGTACGATTGCAACCTTTATAAATACAATAACTGCATTCACCCATGCAGATTGTTGTGTGCCTCTTATCAACAACAAGGTTAATATTAAAACAATCAAAAGTGCAGGTGCGTTAAATATCCCATGGTGAAGCACCCCATCAGAAAGGATTGCTTTTTGGAACGGAGAATGGGTCCATTCATAAGGAATAGCCCCTCCCAATAGCCGGTTAAAATATTCACTCCATGCAATAGATACCGTTGCGGCGCCCAGTGCATATTCCAATATCAATGCCCACCCGATGATCCAGGCAACCAATTCACCCATCGTTGTATATGCATAAGTATAAGCACTGCCGGCAATAGGGATCATTGATGCAAACTCTGCATAACAAAGACCAGCAAAAGCACAGCCAATAGCCGCAATGATAAACGATAAAGTAACAGCTGCGCCCGCATGCCCGCCTGCTGCTGCGGCAGTTCTTACAAACAAGCCGGCACCTATGATAGCGCCAATTCCCAATGCAACAAGACTCCAGGCTGATAAAGTTCTTTTCAATCCTTTGTCAGTATCTGCGGCCTGTTCCATTAAATGCTCAAGAGATTTTTTACGGAGTAAACTCATACAGTCGTTGATTATGGTTTAAAAAATTTCAATCTTTTCTGCAAAACAGCCGGTAAAATAGTGATTTCTGCTAAAAATAAAATAAAAGATTTATTAACTACGCAATGGCTGTCTGCTTTATGGATAATTTTCTAAGATTGGAAGTAAACCTTTAGTTTTGAAACCTTACTTCAACGACTGATATGAATAAACGCAAAGCGGGTCTGCTTGCCCTTCTCCTTTTTACAGCCGTGTCTATACTTCATTTCCTTGATATGTGGAAATGGGCAGATCTTTCTGATGATGTACTTTTAACCTCGCGGTGGCTAGTCGTTGCAAGTCTTGTCTTGTTTGCTTTTTATAAAAGATCGCTGACAACCTGGATATTGGTTGCAATGGCTATAGGAGTGGAGATCGGTATTGATTTCCCTAAAGGCTCTCAGGATCTAAAATTTTTAAGTGTCATCTTTCTTCGCTTGGTCAAGACGATTGTAGCTCCTTTACTTTTCGCAACCCTGGTTGTTGGCATTGCCAGCCATGCCAACCTGAAGCAGGTTGGAAGGATGGGGTGGAAGTCTCTCTTGTATTTTGAAATAGTCACCACCATTGCCTTAGTTATCGGTATTGTGGCAATTAATCTTACTGGTGCCGGGAAAGGTATTGCAGTGCCACAGGAATTATTAAAAGAACTCCCCCGATCTTCTGAAAAACAATTACAGGCGAAAGTGATTAGTATATTAGATAGTGCCGGAGTGCAGGTACCCGATGGGCTAATCGACAAATTACCTGATGCACCGGCTAAAGGGTGGCAGGATCATATCGTTGATATTTTTCCGGAAAATATTATTAAATCAATTTACGAAGGTAGTGTACTTCCCATTGTTTTTTTTAGTGTCATATTCGGTATTGCATTGGCGCTGCTGAATGAAAAAAAGAAGAGGCCGATGCTCGAATTTTCAGAAAGCCTTGCCGAAACGATGTTCAAATTCACCAACATCATCATGTATTTTGCACCGTTTGGGGTGGGAGCAGCTATAGCTGTTACTGTCGGGCATTTGGGAATTGATATTTTAAAGAACCTCGCTTTATTACTGATTACCTTATATGTGGCACTAATTGCTTTTTTATTAGTAGTCCTCTTGCCCGTTGCAATCTTGGTGGCAAAGATTCCTATACGGAAGTTCATAGAAGCTATCCGGGAACCGGTGTCTATTGCATTTGCCACTACCAGTTCTGATTCCGCGTTGCCAAAAGCCCTTGAGAATATGGAGAAATTTGGAGTGCCAAGAAAGATTGTATCATTTGTTATTCCGACGGGTTATACTTTTAATCTTGACGGAACAACATTATATCTGTCGCTGGCATCAGTTTTTGTTGCTCAGGCATCAGGGATTGATTTATCATTTGGTGCGCAATTGATGATTGGTCTTACGCTGATGCTAACCAGCAAAGGGGTAGCCGCAGTGCCAAGAGCATCGTTAGTGATATTGATAGCTACAGCAGCCACTTTTAACTTCCCTCTTTGGCCTATTATGGCAATATATGGTATTGATGAATTGATGGATATGGCAAGAACATCGGTGAACGTTATCGGGAACACATTAGCCAGTTGCGTCATTGCGCGCTGGGAAGGAGAATTCGATGATCAGAAAGCATTGGCATTCGACGAAAAGAAAGCTGATGCCATATTGGAATAAAAAATTGATGTTGTAAAATTATTATTATGGATTTTTTCTTATTAGACGTTTTTCATTGGACAGATTTACTACAACCGCAATGGTATGTTGAAAATGGTGGATTGTGGGTGTTGTTATTTGTAGTCTTTGCGGAGACAGGCTTGTTCATCGGATTCTTTTTGCCAGGCGACTCATTACTTTTTGTTGCCGGAATATTTGCTCATAAAATTCCCGCCGAAGGGGGAGGAACTAAACCGGGACTTGCATACCAGTTTCTTGACTTGATTGGGCTTGGAAGCTTAAGTAACCAGTGGGTCGATCTCTTTGTTTTATGGGGTTTGATCTCTATTTGTGGTATTCTTGGAAATACAGTCGGCTATTGGACCGGTCGAAAGGTTGGACCTGCCATGTTTTCATGGAAAGACAGGTTTTTATTTAAACAACGCTATCTCCACCAGGCAAAGGAGTTTTATGATAAGCACGGAGGCGTTGCAATTATTGGAGCGCGAGTCCTCCCTTTTATAAGAACGTTTGCACCAATTGTTGCCGGCATTGTGCAAATGGATAGAAAGAAATTTCATTTTTATAATGTTGTAGGGTGTTTATTGTGGGTATTCAGCATGGTGTTCTCAGGATATTTTTTACAAAAATGGGTTTTAAAACAATTTGGCTTTGATCTTAAGGATCATCTTGAGTTGATTGTCCTGGGAATTGTCCTGGTAACTACTGCTCCTGTTATTATTAAGATGATTACAGGCAGGAAAAAAAAGAATAACGATCCGATTGCTAATTCATGACTATGGAAAAAAAGCACTACGGCATACTTTCACTTCCCGTAATTGTTGCTGCCCTCGGTTATTTTGTTGATATCTATGATCTGTTACTATTTACTATTGTACGGGAACCAAGTTTGCAAAGCCTTGGAATAGATCTTAACCAAAAAGAAATGGTGATTGCTGCAAGCACGAAAGTTATTAATTGGCAAATGTGGGGGATGTTACTTGGCGGTATTATCTGGGGTATCATGGGAGATAAGAAGGGAAGATTAAGTGTGTTGTTTGGGTCGATCATTCTTTATTCAATTGCAAATTTTTTGACTGGTTTTGTCCAGGATGTTCAGCAATATTCATGGGCAAGATTTTTTGCCGGTATTGGTTTGGCTGGTGAATTAGGTGCGGGCATAACCTTAGTAAGTGAATTATTGCCCAAGGCAAAACGTGGTATCGGTACTTCTATGGTTGCCGGTATTGGATTGTTTGGTGCAGTAGCCGCTTATTTTACTTTTAAAATTTCAGGTGACTGGCGGTTGTGTTATAAAATTGGCGGTGTCCTCGGTATTATGTTATTGTTTTTACGGATTTCTGTTACTGAAAGCGGCATGTTCAAACATGTGCAGCAAAGGGCAGGTATTATCCGAGGTGATTTTTTTATGTTTTTCCAGGATGCGAAGCGATTTCGAAAGTATATCCTTGCCATATTAATTGGTTTGCCCACATGGTTTGTAATTGGAGTCTTGGTAAACCTGAGTAACCAGTTTGCCAAAGAGTTTTACGATGGAAATAAGATCGAGTCGGGTCGTGCCATCATGTATGCTTATGCCGCAATAGCTGTCGGCGATATCCTTATCGGCTTTATTAGTCAATATTTCAAAAGCAGGAAAAAAGCTTTATACCTGTTTTATTTTTTTGCTATCATTTCAGGTATTTACTTCTTCAGCGGCAATATAAAGAATGACGCAGCGATGTACGCCGCTTGCGCGGCACTGGGTTTCAGCACCGGGTTTTGGGCAATCTTTGTAACGATGGGAGCAGAGCAATTTGGAACAAACCTGAGGGCGACTGCTGCTACCACTATTCCTAATATGGTTCGTGGTTCATTGCCATTGATCAACCTTATGTTTGTTAACTGGTTTCAGAAAGCAAATGGTTGGGACATTGTTAAAAGCGCAATTTATACCGGCGTAATAGTGATGGTTATCACACTTATTGCTGCTTACTTTACTGAAGAAACGTTCCATAAGGATCTTAACTATGTAGAGCCTGAGGAACTGATACCTTAAACCCCTGGCCCCTAAAGGGGAATAAAAAAATAGTACCTCAATGAAGAGTGAAGTTGAAAATGATAAACCTGCTTCCGGCCCTCCTTTTAGGGAGCGGGGAGGGTTTAAATTTCTCATAATAAGATTTTCCTCCATTGGCGATATTGTGTTAACGACACCGGTCATTCGTTGTTTAAAAAAACAAGTAGCAAATGCCGAAGTTCATTTTCTTACTAAAGCATCTTTTGGAACTATTGTTGAGAACAATCCTTTTATTGATAAAGTACATTTGCTGGCGCACAGTTGGGACACAGTTTTGCATGAATTAAAGCAAGAGAATTATGATTATATCATTGACCTGCATCACAACCTGCGAACATTACGATTGAAAAAAGATCTCGGGATAAGATCCTTTCCGTTTCACAAGTTGAATATTCAAAAGTGGATATATACGAATTTCAAATGGAACATGATGCCTGATCTTCATATTGTGGATCGCTATATGAAAACGGTTGAATCATTTGGAGTAGTGAATGATGGAGAAGGTCTTGATTATTTTATCCCGGAAAAAGATGCAGTAAAACAACGGGATATTCCTGCTTCGCATCACGCAGGTTATATCGGTTTGGTGATCGGTGCAGCTCATTACACAAAAAAACTACCGGTTGATAAATTGAAAGAACTATGCGGTAAAATAGATCACCCCATCATTTTATTGGGGGGAAAAGAGGACAATGAAAATGGGAAGCAAATTGCATCAGTCGATCAGGTCAAGGTATATAATGCCTGCGGCAAGTTCAATTTGAATGAAAGCGCTGATCTTGTAAGGAGATCAAAGCTCATCATTTCCCATGACACAGGATTAATGCATGTAGCAGCCGCTTTTAAGAAAAAAGTTATTTCTGTTTGGGGAAATACTGTGCCTGAGTTTGGCATGTATCCTTATTATGGAAAATTTGAAATTTCAAATTTCAAATTTGAAATTCGAAATCTCCAATGTCGTCCCTGCAGCAAAATAGGTTATAGCAAATGTCCAAGGGGCCATTTCAAATGCATGAAACAAATATCAATTGACGCAATTGCAGAAACCGCCCGGCAGTATTTAAAATAAAAAATGGCTGTTGAGTTTTCAGCAGCCATTTAGATCAGAGCCAGTCTGTGTAATTATTTTCCCCAGGTCAACATTGTAACCAGCGCAATCGACAGCACGATAAAGCTAATCAGGATAGCGCCTTGCACATCTGGATTGTGCAGATACGTGTTAAGTTTTTTCATACGCAACATTAATTTAGTTAATAAATGATAGGCGTACGGGATTCAAAAAATTTGCGATAGCTTTTCGGGGGAGGGATTTCGCGTCAAAGGTAACACCAACTTTTTGAAAGTGCAAGATGAAATTTACTTATTCTGCGATCTCACTTAATTCTAACCATCGTAATTCTTTTTCATCCAGTAACCTGGCTACTTCGCCGATACGATTTGAGAGTTGCTGCAATTCTTCAAACGGCGCATTCCCGCTGTTTAAACGATGAGTTACGAACTCCTTTTCCCTGGTTAATGCAGCAATTTCTTTTTCTAATATTTCGAACTCCCTCTTTTCTTTAAAAGATAGTTGCTTTTTCTTCTCGATGGAAACTTGCCTTGTGGTTTCGTCTTTTTGAGAAATGGTTTCTGGCGGCTGTTGGTTACTGGCAATCGATTCCCTGTATTGCGAATAATTTCCCGGAAAATCCCTGATCACCCCATCTCCTTCAAATACAAATAAATGATTAACTAGCCTGTCCATAAAATAGCGATCATGAGAAACTAAAATCAGGCATCCCTGGAATTCTGCCAAAAAATTTTCAAGCACTCCTAATGTTGGAAGATCAAGATCATTTGTAGGCTCATCAAGGATCAAAAAATTCGGGTTGCGAAATAAAATGGTTAACAACTGTAACCTTTTCTTTTCACCGCCACTTAACATTGATAGATATGTGTACTGTTTATCAGGCGGAAAAAGAAATAATTCAAGAAATTGAGCAGCGCTTAAAGAGCCGCCTTTTGCAAGTGGGAAATTTTCAGCGATTGACTTTACATATTCGATCACTCTTACATCTTCCTTTATTTGTAATCCTTGTTGAGAGTAATTCCCGAAGATGACAGTATCTCCAATATTTATTTTTCCGCTATCTGCATTTTCCAATCCAAGTAAAATATTAAGAAATGTGGTTTTGCCGGTCCCATTTTTACCGATAATACCAATACGATCGCCTTTCTTAAATGTATAATCAAACCCTTTTAAAATCGTCTTCTCACCATAATTCTTATACACCTTTTTTAGCTCGGCAATTTTGCCGCCAAGCCTGTTCATCTTCATTTCTAGCTGCAATTGTTCGTCGGCAATTTGTTTTTTGGCTTTTTTCTCTACTTCATAGAAATTATCCTGCCTGCTTTTACTTTTTGTCGTACGGGCACGGGGTTGCTTGCGCATCCATTCCAATTCTTTTCTATATGTGTTTCTTGCTTTTTCAATACTGGCGGTATCACTTTCAATTTTTGCCGCTTTTTTTTCCAAATAATTTTCATAGTTGCCCTTATACACAGAAAGTTTATCATCATCCATTTCCCATACCTCATCACAAACAGCATCAAGAAAATATCGGTCGTGTGTTACCAGCAATAGCGTGGTATTTTGGGTACTCAAATAATTTTCCAGCCATTCCACCATTTCTACATCAAGATGGTTGGTGGGTTCGTCCATTATTAATAAAACATGCTTGTGCTCAAAGCCGATATCAATTAATGTTTTGGCAAGCGCAACTCTTTTTCGTTGTCCTCCGCTAAGCGTAGATATTGTTTGGTGTAAATGATGAATATTTAATTTGCCAAGCACCTGTTTCACTTTTGCTTCGAAATTCCAGGCGCCAAGTTCATCCATCTTTATAATTGCTGCATTTAGTTTCCCTTCGTTTTCTTCATCGGCAGCTGCTTCATATTCTTTAATTGCATTGATGATCGGGTGATCATGAAAAAAAATATTATTGAGCACAGATTCATTCTCGGTAAACATTGGCTCCTGTTCAAAGAGTACAACGTCCACGTCCTTATTGATCCACACTTTTCCTTCATCGCCCGTCTCCTGGCCTGCAAGTATCTTCAGTAAAGTTGTTTTGCCGGAGCCATTCCTTGCCACCAAAGCGATTTTATCTCCTTCTTCAATATGAAATGAGATATTTGAGAATAATGGGTTGATACCAAAGCTTTTTGTCAACCCGTCAACGGATACGTAATGCATGGTGCAAAGATAAATTTGAGTTTCCCATTAAAATAAAAAAGGCGTCTCGCCTGAGGCGCGACGCCTTACACAACGATCCAGAGTTTTATAAAGTCTTCAATACGTCATTCATGCTTCTAACTGCATCCGCGCTTTTATTAAATGCAGCTTGCTCCTCAGCATTTAGACCAAAATCAAGAATTTTTTCCCAACCATTTTTGCCGATGATAACGGGTACGCCAAGACAAATATCTTTTTGACCATATTCACCATCTAATGCAACACAGCACGTGAACAATTTCTTTTCATCACGAACAATGGCTTCAACCATTGCAGCGCCCGCGGCGCCCGGTGCATACCACGCCGAAGTACCGATAAGTTTTGTAAGTGTAGCGCCACCAACCATGGTATCATTTACAATTTGTTTTTGCTGCCCTTGATTCAGGAATTTTGTTACGGGAATACTGTTCCATGTTGCCAGACGTATCAAGGGGATCATTGTCGTATCCCCATGACCACCAACAACCACTGCATTCAGATCAGCCGGGCTGCACCCAAGCTGCTGGCTCAGCTGGTATTTGAAACGGCTGCTATCCAAGGTGCCACCCATTCCAATAATTCTATTTTTCGGTAATCTTGTTGAGGTCAATGCGAGATACGTCATCGTATCCATTGGATTGCTGATAACGATAACGATCGCATCCGGTGAATGCTTCAAGATATTCTCACAAACACCTTTTACTATGCCGGCATTCACACCGATCAGTTCCTCACGGGTCATGCCCGGTTTGCGTGGTAAGCCGGAAGTGATCACCACAACATCGCTGCCTGCAGTTGCTGAATAGTCATTTGTGGTGCCGGTAATTTTCGTATCAAATCCAAGCAGTGCCGCTGTTTGCATCATATCCTGTGCTTTGCCCTCCGCAATACCTTCTTTGATATCAAGTAAAACCAGTTCTTCGCAAAGTTCTTTTCTCGCAATATTATCAGCACAGGTTGCACCCACTGCGCCTGCGCCAACTACAGTTACTTTCATGATCTATTTGAATTTGATAAAAAATCTTTTGAGCTGCGAAGATAGGCGGCCGATCTTAGATTTGTGTTGACCGAATTCTATTTTTTTGATCACTAAAAGAAGAATCCAACATAAACAGAAGGCACCCTATCCTCTTTAGAGATCCCGTAAGCTCCGCTGACAATAACTCTATTGAATAAGGAGAGAAAGGCACCAACCCCATAACCTGTATGCCACGTAGTAGAGTGCTCCCCGGGTTGCCAAACACGACCATTATCAAAAAATGTTACAAGACCATATTTGCCATTGAAGATCTTGTTTTTTGCATTAAAGATAAATCGCAGCTCATTGTTATTATAGAAACTTTGTTTACCATAAAAGCGATATTTGCGAAAGCCTCTCAAATTCTCATGGCTTCCCAAAATATTTAATTGATAAAACTCCCCATCGCCAATATTTGTTGCACCGCCGGCACGCAGCCCTAATGAAATAAATTTGATCACGGGAATATAAACTGCTGCATCAGCGCTTAGTTTGGTAAAGGAACGATCGGCGTCATTCAAGTTGTATGTATAGGCAGCTGAACTCAAAAATTTAAAGCCTTTGGCCGGAACAACCGGATGGTCTGTATTTACATATTTATAAGTAATGCCTGTACCAATAAAATGATTTCTACTAAGATCATATATACTGCCTCCGTTATTCATAAAGTCATTAATATATTTGTCCGCATCAGCCTTGATCCTCACCGTTTGATAAAAACTTGCCAGTTCGAGAAGAGAATTACCGAAACTGCGGTTAACACCCAGCTTCGCATAATATTCCTGGCTCCGCAAACGAAAGAAACTTCTGTCATAAGTTTCCAAACTACTTTCATTACCCACACCAAAAAAGTTTACAACAGCCGGTATACCTGCGCCTGCTCCAACAAATGCATTCCATTTTCCCAGCAGCTGATACACGGTGGTCCGGTAATCGATGTAAAAAGCACCTCTGTTGATCGAATACTTGAACTTAATGCTATTATCAACTCCAACGGGCTCTTTTTTCCATTCATGTCTCGAATTTCCATAACCCAGCGTAAGGGAGAAAAATCCCGGTGCCACTCCAAACCCCTTTTTATCGTATTCGAACGATTTGTAATTGTAGCTATTCAACACAGTATCGTTGGAAATGCGTAAACGTGTTTCCGCTGAAGTCTGAAAACCTTTTTTATCCGTATCATATACCTGCGTTAATTTTTTCTTACCGGCAACAATTGACCTGTCTTCGAGTACGTCATTTCCATCGCCTCCGACTATTCGTACCAAAATACCCTTATTCGTCCTTCCTTCGAGCCTGAAAATATCATCATCATTCATCCCATACAATCTTATTTCATCAGTCTCGGCTGTATAAAATTTCCTTTCATAGATCAGCTTGTCAGCAGAATCTCCACTTACTTTCAGCTTGTAAATTTTTACGATCGTTTCATCATCGGACAGTCGGTGAACCTGGAATAATTCTTTTTTATCAGATCCTACAATGTCTACATCTTTAGCCAGGAATTTATAATAAGTAGTGGCGTATTCAACTAAATGATTGCGTCGGGATTTTAAATTTGCCACCAGGATGTTACCTGAAATATCATATACCTCGGGAGGAAGTTGTTTTATTGCTTTCTCAATAACTGCATCGGTTAAAGCCCCTTGAATATCTTTTGCAATTTCGACCCATTGTTTTAAAGAGGGTTCATTGGCCAGTCTGCGGTCAAGATTGCGAGCCGGAAAATTAAACGTGGTGATGTCTTTTATGTTGTCTTCAAATGACTGCAGGTGATCTAGATCAGCAATCGAGATGGCGAACCCTAACCATTTACCATCAAATTTAGTATAGGCCTGGTCCCTGTCTCTTGGTACCGGTTTATAGATCTTTTCATCATCTTTTTTGAAACTTGCCCAGCGCCACTGATCTTCATGACGACCCCAGTCCCCAATCAGGAAATCAAATAAACGGGCTCTTACATATGCAAGTTGATCAACACTATGATCATTATCCTCCAAAAGTTCAGAGAACATTTTTTCAGTGCCGACAATTTTTTTTGAATTGCCAAAGTTTGCAGCCGTTTCCCAATTTTCATCGGGGCGTTGTTCAAATAAATAAAGTTGATTAGCAAAATCTTTATTAAACGAATCAAGAGCCGGTTGCTCAGGAATAAAGATTATTTCCGGATTGGTATGATAAATACCGGCTGCTTTTGCTAATGGCGGAATTGTCAGTGCAGCATAAGGGTGACCAATAGTAACCTGGTCATCAATGAGCGACTCAATAAAAGTTCCCTGGTAAATTTCCGGTAATGCCTTGCCAAAACTTTTATCAATACTTCTTAGAACATATTCCTGTCCATTTTTATCGCGCAATCTTAAGCTTTTACTTTGCCTGCCACCACCACTTTCATATGGCGTCAGCCCACCGGCTAAGGTATCAAGCTTTGCTATCCTGAATTTTACCGGTGTTGACCATTCTTTCCGGTAATGTTCTCCCCATTTTTTTTGATAAGACTCCTTGCGGTCATATTGTTTACTCGCCGCGGTAATCATATACAGCGAGGTATCGTGATTTGTACCGGATGATGATTGTGGAAAAGCTAAAATAGGGAGCAGAAAAACAATAATTATGAGCAATAACGCTGGAAAAGCCAATTGGTTTGTCAGACGCAGATCCATCATAATACAGTACTCCATAAAAAATCCTGCCAATATGAAAAAAGGAAAGTAAGAAGCTGGAAATCAGCGAAGGTTGGCAACCGCGCGGAAGAATTATCGAAACCCGGTAAAAAATTTCCACAGGTTGGAGGGAGCGGGATTTAAGTTATTTTTTAAAATATTCCAGCACTTTTGTTACGGGCAATGCTCCTTCTGCAATGTCTATAAGGTCACCTTTTTTATTATAAAAGGCCAGGAATGGCATATTCTTTATTCGATAAAAAGTTGGTAATAAAAAGAACTGATCTCTGCCTACGGTAATATTCTTAAAACTTTCCAGGTTGTAATGGTTATAAAATTCTTTCATCTTATCAAAAGGTTGGATTGTTGTCATCACGATCTGTATATTTTGAAACTGATCAATATTAGCGATCAATTCTTCTGTTCCTTTCTTGCAATGATCACAGTCGGGGCTGAACAAGATGACAAATACCGGCAGATCTTTTTTCAGTTCTTTTTCTGTGAACTGCGTTATGCTGTCTGTTAAAAGAAGTTTTAGCGGGGGAAGCGTAGGGAATCTTTTATACGGAGGTTCGGTTTGTTGTGCAAATATTGTAATTGCTGATTGAACAAAGACAAAAAGGGAAAATATAAATTTCATTCTGCAAAGAAACCGTTTAATCCTTTTACAGTCCCAATCTGAACCACTCAATAACTTTCCATTCACACTTTGCCATAAGGGGTTGTAACCCTATCTTTGCGGCCTCAAAAATCATTTAATGCTAGTGGCGAAGAGCTAATAGCGAAAAGCTTTCTTATCATGGCAAATACATCAGATATCAGTCGCGGTATGATCCTTAGCCTTGACGGCAGTCTTTACAGCGTAGTGGAATTTGGAGAAAACAAAACTGCCCGGGCCGCCGCAAAAGTGTGGGCCAAACTGAAAGGTGTTGACAATAATCGCAGTATCGAAAAAACATGGAACTCAGGCGACAATATTTACCCGGTTCGGGTGGAAAGACGCACATACCAGTTTTTATATAAGGACGATACAGGTTACAATTTCATGGATAGTGAAACTTTTGAACAGATTGCCTTGCAACCGGAAACGATCGACGCTCCGCAATATCTGAAAGAAGGGCAGGAGGTTGGTATTTTGATCAACACCGAAAACGACCAGGTGCTTGGAGCCGAACTTCCTGACAAAATAACTTTACAAATTACATATTGCGAACCCGGAGTCAGGGGAGATACAGCGACACGGACATTAAAGCCGGCAACATTAGAAACCGGGGCCACAGTTGGCGTTCCTCTTTTTGTAAATGAAGGCGAGCGCATTCGCATAAATACAAAAACAGGTGAGTATGTTGATCGGGTAAAAGAGTAAATCCAGAATCTTCGGAAATTGCCTGAAATCGTCATGATTTTGGGCATTTTCGTTTGATTTTGACCTGATTTAGCCCAAAACTTACCAAAATCTTGAACTTTCCGGATTTGATTTCCCTAACTTAGCCGCTCCCTTATTTCACCTCCGAAGTCGTTCTTCGGACAAAACCAACTAAATTGAAAAACATGGACTTCAAGCAGATTCAGGAGTTGATCAAGATGGTCAACAAATCAAATATTGGTGAAGTGACTGTTGAACTAAAAGATTTCCGCGTAACAATAAAACAAAAGGAAGACAGGGTACAACATGTTATGAGTGCCCCGGTTCACACGGCGCCGGCCGCACCTCAAATTCATCATGTTCCTGCACATACATCTGCGGGTGGTCCTGCCGTCCATTCACCCGCTTCCACTGAACCAGTGAAAGAAGCGTCGTCTGCACCAAGTAACGTAATTACGGTAAGAAGCCCGATGATTGGTACTTTTTATCGCAAGGCCGGGCCTGACAAACCAAACTTTGTAGAAGTGGGAGATGAGATCAATCCTGGTAAAGTGGTTTGTATTATTGAAGCCATGAAGCTGTTCAACGAAATTGAAAGTGAAGTGAAAGGAAGAGTTGTAAAGATCCTTGTTGAAGATGCCTCGCCCGTTGAATATGATCAACCGTTATTCCTTGTTGAGCCCGCGTAATTACAAAATGTGCTGATTTGCTAATGTGATAATTTGCTAATATTACCAGTTTCGTTCTTCAAAATTTTATATGCAAAAGGAATTTCTGGAAAATAACCCAATATTGAAATTATCATTTGAATTTTCATTAATGATAATCCGATATTGTGAAACCCTGGAGTTAAATAAGAAGTATGTTCTTTCAAGACAATTATTAAAGGCAGGCACATCGATAGGTGCCAATTGCATGGAAGCTCAGAACGCTGAAAGCAAAGCAGATTTCATTCACAAAATCAAAGTTGCAGCTAAAGAAGCTGACGAAACACAATATTGGTTGTTGCTGTGTGATTACTCAACAGATTATCCTGACTGTTCCGAATTACTTAATAAGCTCGACGAAGTTCAAAAAGTGTTGAATAAAATTTTAAAAACAGCTAAGACGAACAATATCACTAATCATTAGCACATTAGCAGATTATCACACTAGCAAATTAATAAAGATGTTCAAAAAAGTCTTAATAGCAAATAGGGGAGAAATAGCACTCCGTGTGATTCGAACTTGCAGAGAAATGGGAATAAAAACCGTTGCCGTTTATTCCACTGCAGACCGTGATAGCCTTCATGTAAAATTTGCCGATGAAGCCGTCTGTATTGGTAAACCACAAAGCAGCGATTCCTATCTCAACATTCCTCATTTAATGTCTGCTGCCGAAATTACAAATGCAGATGCAATTCATCCCGGGTATGGCTTCCTGGCAGAGAATGCAAAATTTGCGCAGATATGTGCGGATCACCAGATAAAATTTATTGGTCCGACGCCTGATATGATCAATGCAATGGGAGATAAGATCACTGCAAAAGAAACAATGATAAAAGCGGGTGTACCGGTTGTGCCCGGTGGTGAAGGGTTGTTACAAAGTCTGGATGAAGCAAATGGTCTGGCGAAAGGAATGGGTTATCCCGTGATATTAAAAGCAACCGCCGGGGGTGGTGGTAAAGGAATGCGTATTGTTTGGGAAGAAGCAGAAATGGAAAGAGCATACAATACGGCAAAAGCAGAAGCCGGTGCTGCATTTAAGAATGATGGTATTTACATGGAAAAATTTGTGGAAGAACCACGGCATATTGAGATACAGGTTGCCGGCGATCAGTATGGCAGTGTCTGTCATTTAAGTGAAAGAGATTGTTCAATTCAACGCCGTCATCAAAAATTAGTTGAAGAATCGCCATCGCCATTTATGACTGATGAGCTTCGCCAAAAAATGGGAGACGCAGCAAAGAAAGCAGCCGGCGCTATTAATTATGAAAGTGTTGGCACTATCGAATTTCTTGTTGACAAGCACCGCAATTTTTATTTCATGGAAATGAATACCCGTATACAGGTGGAGCATTGCGTGACGGAAGAAGTGATCAACTTCGATTTGATAAAGGAGCAATTGAAAATTGCAATGGGCGAAAAAATTTCTGGTAAAGATTATTATCCGCAGGGTCATGCTATCGAGTGTCGCATTAATGCAGAAGATCCATATAATGATTTTCGTCCTTCACCAGGAAGGATAAGCGTGTTGCATCAGCCCGGTGGACATGGTGTTCGTGTTGATAGCCATGCATACGCGGGTTATGTTATTCCGCCATTTTATGATTCAATGATCGGCAAGCTGATTACGATTGCACGTACCAGAGACGAAGCCATCGGTACCATGTATCGTGCGTTGAGTGAATACGTGATTGAAGGGATAAAAACAACCATTCCATTCCATCTTCAATTGATGCAGGACGAGCGATTCCGCAGCGGCGATTTCAACACAAAATTTCTGGAAGGATTTGTGTTGAGGTAATAGTCTTGAATTCCAACTTCACTATTCATGGGATCCCCTGTGCAGTTTATGCTGCGATTGCCGAAGGATCGCAAACACTTTATCATTCGACAATTTGATTCAACTGTGATTTTTTAACAGTGTCCATCCCCAGCCAAAAATTGTTGTGACGAAAATTGGATATGCATAAAATGGCAGAGGCTTAGTCAATGCATTAAGTGGCTGGTCAATAAAAATTTGAACAGATACAACGGAGAAAAGTATGGCAGCAAGCAAACCGGTAATCCGTACAATCAGGGGAAACGTTTTTTGAAAGCTAATTACGAAAAGAGATGCGGCCCACAAACTGGTGCCTGCTGCAAAAGAAGAAACATCTTCATCCAAATTAATTCCGGACGATGAAAGTATTAAGGCTTCTCCAATTGCAAATAGTAAAAAACCCACAGCTGTCATGTCGAGCCCTTTTCTAAAGTAATTAATGGTTAGCAGGACACTTGCTAAAACAAGACCAACGCCATCAATTCCCCATGCAAGGGAACGCAGCGCAGCGCTGGGTGCAAATGAACCGGCCAGGCCAAAGATGCCTCCAATAAAGAGTCCAGCTGAAGCAGTTAACTTAATTACTCTTTCGTTCATAAATAGGTTTGTCTTATTATTCCATACGCTCAACTAAGCCGGTGAGTCTTGTGATTCAATTTTGGTTTTTGAATTTCGTGAGTAAAATCGCCCCTGCTTTATTTCGTTTGATATGCATTATAGTTTTTGCAGGTAGTACCCACAATCCCTAACTATTTAAAAAGGCAATTCAACTACAAACACCGATCCTTCACCCTCTTTCGTTTCAATGTTTATTGTACCTCCATGTGCCTTTATTACATCATAGCTCAACGATAGACCCAAGCCAGTTCCCTGTCCCGGTGGCTTGGTAGTATAGAACGGTTGAAAGACTTTATCCACTGAACTTTGCGGAATGCCAAAGCCATTGTCTTTAACTTTTATTACAACCTTTTGGTTTTCTTTTTTGGTTACTACGGTTACAAGTGGTTCAAAGGTTCCGTTCAGTTTTTGTTTCTTTTCATTTACGGTGTAAAATGCGTTGTTGAAAAGATTCAGTAATACACTTCCAATTTCCTGAGGAACGATATTTATTGGATCAATACTCTCATCCAGCTCGGTTTGCATTTGTGCATTAAAACTCTTGTCCCTGGCCCGAAGACCATGATAACTCAATCGCAAATACTCGTTGCATAAACCATTAATATTAGTTGGTTCTTTCTGGCCTTTACGGTTTCTTGTGTGCTGCAGCATGCCTTTTACAATGGATTCTGCGCGTTTGCCATGAAAATTTATTTTTTCTTCATGCTCTTTCAAATTGTCTGCAAGAATTTTTACAGCTTCAAAATTGCCTTTACTGATCTCTTCCCTCATTTCAATAATTAATTCTGCATTGACTTCAGAAAAGTTATTAATAAAGTTCAGGGGGTTTTGTATTTCATGCGCAATGCCTGCTGTGAGTTGTCCAAGAGACGCCATTTTTTCGGCTTGAATCAACTGTTGCTGTGTCTGCTTTAAGTCAAACAGGGTTTTATCTACCTGCTGTTTCGCAGCGTCCAGTTTATTAAAATCTTCATATCGTGCGTAGGCAGTAGAAAATGCATCTGCTATGGATTGTATTATCCTGATTTCCTGTTCACCTAATTGTGTGATATTACCGACATACAGCATGCCTTGCAGAAAAGGAGTAAAATGCAAGTAAAAACCACCTTTCGGAAGTGCATTGATATATTGTTCAGAGGATGTAAGAACACCCTGTTGTACTAAATTAACGGCGAATTCCGTATAGGCTGGTTCATCCCAATATTCTATATAATGCTTTTTATTGCGCCATTGAAGCACGATTTCGGAAATATTTCCAGGTGTGTCGTAAGGCAGATCAAAAGCGGCAATCGCTTTTCCGTCGGGTGTAGAAAGATACGTATGAACGAGCTGTTTTAAATCATCCATAATAAATACACCACATCGTATAAATGGAACACCAAGCACTGTGAGCTCGTTCCATATCAACGGTGTAATTCTTTCAAGATCATCTGTAGTTCGCATTGATGCAATCTCAGCACGGATCCTGTCAAGCGAAGCCTGTTTCACTGCTTCCCTGGCCTGCGCCTCTGCAACTTTCAAATCCAGGTACCGCCGGTAAGTAAGACCAAAAACCACTGCAAACTTTTTTAATTCGGAAGTTGTTTCTTCATCGAGGGGATCTTTGGTAAAAGTGAAAATTGCCCCTTCCTTGAAAAAGAAACAAGTACTGGTTTGGTTTTCTGTAGTAACATTCTGGGTGAATTGTGGCGCGTGGTTTGAAAGGGCTTTATAATAATTAATAACATCTTCGCCGGACAAGTCATAACGCAACATGGTCTCTTTCAGTAACCATGAATCATAAGCTGCTTCAAGCATGGGATGGATTGTCATGGATACTTTGCCGGTCACTTGTCCGACTGTTCCCTGGCTGGTAGTATTTGCTCTCCAAACCTGCATCGTTTTTTCTTTGCCATTAATAATGATCAATCCGCAACGCAATAGCGAAATGCCAAGCTTATCCAGCTCGCTGAACAATACGCCCGTTGCATTACCCACATCATTAGTGCTGCGCATAGCCATTGCACTGGCCCGCACCCTTTCGAGTGAAGCTTCGATTTGGGCTTCTTTAATCTGCGATTCGCTGGTTTGTAAATCAATGAACCGCTGGTACAATCTTTCAAATTCAATGGCCATTCTTTTTACCACTTCCTTTTCTTCCGGCGTCGCTTCTCTTGTATGACCAAATCCCACATACCCGAATTTGCAATACCCCTGGGTGATAAACAATCCGTTAGGAAAATCTTCGGGGTAAAACTTTGCTTCGTCAGGAACAGCGGAAAGAATTTCCTGGAATAATTGAAATACATGAGGGAGGATTTCGTAAGGATACATATGCGCATTTACCTGATCCGGACCTCCCTTCTTCCAGTTCTCAACACTTTCTTTCCAGGCATCTACAGCATCCATGTCAATCTTTTGCTCTGCCTGTACACGTCGGCCATATCTTCCGGTTGTTCGGTAAGAGAACTTATTATTCTCTAAATCAAATAGTGTGAGATGAGAAAACACAGGGGAAATACCTAAGATATCATATTGCTCAAAAAGGACTGACAACACATCACTTAATTCGTTTGAATTGTGCATGCCCATAGCTCTTGCACGAACCCGTTCCAAAGCCGCTTCGATTTCCAGCTGCCGATGATTTTTTGCGAGCTTCTTTTGAAGTTCTGCAACTTTCGATTGAAGGTTTGGTGTTTGCTCAATCATAATAATTATCTCTTTTTATTCCTGACATGTGTTCTGGCCTGTCCGTTTAATTGAGCATGAAGTGTTGTTTGCAACAGAACAGCGGGAATTATCAGGAGATTCTTTTTCATGTGATTAGCCGATTATTGTTTGGGAAATGAATGGCGATAAAGTTACACAAGTTGAAATATATTTTCAATCGCATAAACATGCGAAGGCTGGTCTATCGGCAAATAGCTGCTAATTCAATCGGGATATTCGTCTGAACCGACTACCCAGATAAAAGATTGAAGATCTATGAAGTCTCGTGGGCGCAGGAATTTTGTATCGCTTCTTATTTGTTCAGCAAATGCCAGCAAACTTTCATATGTGTCCCAATTGGGCGGGGATATATAATCGAAATCAAATTTATATTTTTCCGCCGCCCGTTGGGTAACTTTTGGTTTTAAAAAAATATGGTTTTCAGGTTGAGCTATAAAACTAAAAACAGTAACAAGCGGCCATGTCAATACCCTTGTCTGTTTTCTCGGGAGCTGGCTTATGCTCTCGACAAAACCTTCAAAGCGTTGCTGTGAAGAACCAGTGGTATAGAGGTATTGAAATAATCCGGTTGCAAACTGTTTGGCACCTTCTTTCGATTTTACCGCATCACGAATTGCCATTTTCTCGAAAGAAAACAGCAAGTTTGTTTTCGATTCTATTTGAATTGCTGTATGAGCAATTGTTTCGTATGCTTTTGCTGATAGTAGCTCTTTGAAAGTTTTAGCATCCAGCTTTTGTTGAAATTGAATATGTGCCTCCGATTTGTATTGCCGTTCCCATCCAAGATATTTTTCATCCTGGAATCCCTTTTTGAAATAGTGAAGAAACTTTGAAATACAACGTTTCCTTGCGGCTTTAACAGTGTGTGGGCTTGCTATTATTAATTTCATAGTGATTAAGCGGGAACCTTTCTTGGTACTTCGCGATCCCAAAAGCGATGTTGCCGGATCGCGTCAATAAATTGTCGTCCTAATTCTTCCGGATCAATACCTATGATAATACCTTCTGCACTCACAGTATCGTCGTCATTATCTTCCGGTAATTTTCTTGCGAAGTAAGTTGCCTCCAGCACCTGCAACGCATCGTCATCTGCAGCAATGGCTTTGCAGTGTTTGAATGCTTCATTCAAAAAATGAATCGCATCCGCATCTGCCTCCAGCGTAGCCACACTGTTTGTGCCACCGGGTACATATACGGCATCATAAAAAACAGAAGCTGTTGTAAGTAAACTTTTATCTACAGGAATATCCGTATCATTTTCACCGGAAATAAAACCCAGCCTTGGCGCTATCACATCACATAGAGCTCCTTCGGCGGCAATTGCATCTTTTACTGCCAATAAATTATCGGCGTTTACGCCATCAGCGGCCAGGATGGCGATCTTACGTGTGGCTATTGAATCCTTCACGGTATTTGCCATGCTTAATGCTTTGGATTTTGTCAATGATCCTTCTTTTACTATTGATCTGTATTTTTCGGGATCAGCATCCGCCGGCATTGTTTGATTAAGCTGTGTTGTGAGTTCTTTTGGAATATGCATCCCGAGTTTATAAGCAACTGCGGCGGCAAGGCTTTCATCGATCTGCAATAGAAAGTTTAGCATTCGTTCGCGTACAGCGATCGTTTCTACTTTTCCCAATTCGAAGCACAATGCGTCGGTAAGATGATTTTTTTCAGGTTCTGACTGACTATTAAAAAACAATTTAGCCTGGCTGAAATGATCAAAAAAACTTTTGCTTCTCTCCCTGATCTTTTGCGCATCTATTTTTTCAGGGAAACTTGTAAATCCTCCCTTCATAGTGCCTGCCTGGAAAGGACAACCGGATGCCATCGTATTTGGACTATGAGCAGTTTTTCCCCTATTGATAGTTTGACGCATCAAGCCATCCCGCTGGTTGTTGTGTACCTCCGCCAACGGTCTGTTGATAGGTATTTCGTGAAAGTTTGGTCCACCCAACCGTAACAACTGTGTATCGGTGTAAGAGAACAATCTGCCCTGAAGCAGGGGATCATTAGAAAAATCAATACCGGGTACAACATGACCAATATGAAACGCCACTTGTTCAGTCTCCGCAAAAAAATTATCGGGATTTCGGTTCAATGTTAAGGTACCAACTATTCTTACAGGCACAAGTTCTTCAGGAATTAATTTCGTAGGGTCGAGGAGATCAAATTCAAATTTATGTTCATCTTCCTCAGGAACTATTTGCAAGCCTAATTGCCATTGAGGGAAGTCGCCATTTTCAATGGCTTCCCAAAGATCACGACGATGAAAATCAGGATCTTTTCCGGAAATATTTTGTGCTTCGTCCCACGCAACTGAATGGACACCAAGCAAAGGCTTCCAATGAAACTTGACAAATGAAGACCTGCCTTCTGCATTTACCAATCTGAATGTATGTACGCCGAAACCTTCCATCATACGATAGCTGCGTGGAATGGCTCTGTCGCTCATCAACCACATCACCATGTGGGCCGATTCAGGAGTGTTTGAAATAAAATCCCAAAATGTATCATGGGCAGAAGCAGCCTGCGGGATCTCATTATGAGGTTCTGGTTTTACCGCATGTACCAGGTCGGGAAATTTCATTGCATCCTGTATAAAAAATACGGGCATATTATTTCCAACCAAATCAAAATTACCTTCCCTTGTATAAAATTTTACGGCAAACCCACGAACGTCTCTTGCCAGGTCAGTAGAACCTCTTGAACCTGCGACAGTAGAAAACCTGACGAATACAGGTGTTTCTGCCGAAGGATCAGTTAAGAAATTTGCTTTGGTTAAATCACTTAGATCTTCAGTTGCACGAAAAACACCATGCGCAGCAGAACCACGGGCATGGACAACTCTCTCGGGAATTCTTTCATGATCAAAGTGTGTGATCTTTTCCCGAAGGATAAAATCTTCCAATAGGCTTGGACCCCTTTCCCCTGCTTTTAAGCTGTTCTGATCGTCATTTACCCTGACACCCTGGTTCGTGGTCAAAAATTGGCCTTGCGAATCTTCAATATGTTGTTTAAGACTATCTGTTTTTTTATTTTCTTGTTGTTTCTTTTTATCTGGCATGGTATAGTTAATTAATTGTGTAGGTTATTCAAATAGTGGACAAAAAATTATTTTCACTCTTCCCCGTCATCTTTTTCCCCATTTAGGATTTCGCTTGTTGCTACCTCTGAAAGCAGGGCATCGCTGTCTTCTTCTTCGTTAAGTGTCTCTCCTAATATTTCGGAAATTTCGGTATATCCAAGATGTTCAGCCAGCTTTATCAGTCCCATGTAAGATGAGATCTCGTAATGTTCAACTTTTTGTGAAGCCATAATGATTCCCAGGTTTCTTGCTGGTGTGCCTGTATCTGTATTTTCAATTACTGCTTCTCCCTCCCTGGTCAGACCTTCCATTGCATCACATTTTCTTGCCTGCGGTTCTTTTCCTAAAAATTCGAACACCTCTTCTAATCTTTCAGCATGGGTTTTTGTTTGTTCAAGGTGATTAAGAATGTCGGTCTGCAGTTTTTTAATAGAGGTTGCTTTTGCCATTTTTGGCAACGCCTTTATCAAGTGGTTTTCCGCCCAATAAATATCTTTTAAACAATCAGTAAATAATTTGATGAGCCCATCTGAAGGATCTAACTCCATGACATCGATGTTAGCCTCATTGGTCGGTTCCAGTTTCGAAGGATTATCATTTGCAGGCTTCGATTGTCCATTGTTTTTTTTTGAAAAGGAAGTATTGGATGTTGGAGACGACTTTTTTTTCGGTGTTGCTTTTGCCATAAAAATATTTTTAAAGAGTGATTAGTGGATCATTGCCCTATTACAAATAGTATGCTATAAGTTTTATAACAGGAAGCCCTGAGTGATGAGCAATTAATACCCCAAAAGATGGATCAGAATTTTTTTTATTTTTTGGATGTACAACAACGAATAGAGGTTTTACTGCGGTGAATTATTTTGCGATGAAATTGTTGTTGCGTCTTTATGTTGGTTAGCTAGTTCTTCCAGTTCAGTTTCGGTTTTTTCGTCTATCGTTAATAACTCATTATTAGCTTTATCGTGAGATGCGATCAGTTCGTTCATTTTTAAGTTTATGGCAGCTGTGCTTTTATTTACAGCCCGCTGTATAATGAAAAAACTAAGAAAAGAAATACATAAGATGATGTCCCGGACCAGGTCGCGGAGGTTCGTATAGTTATCCGCACCTTTTATGAGAAAAAAAATCACCAGTATAAGTGCTGCAATGAATGTCAAGGGGTGTCCATAGATCTTTAATGCGGCCCCCACCATATTCTCAAACAGGCCTTCTATCCTTTGATAAAATGTTTTTTCTTCCATGCTTTTATAGTTATAGCATAGAAAATTCGTGCCACTACCTATTCAATCCTTAAGTTCCGGGTTTTACATTTTTCTCAGATCCTTAGACAGCATCGGAATCCCCTGGCGCCATAATAAGATTCCGCACCGTTGTGGTACACGAAGACCTGGTCGTAACGGCGATCACAAAAAAGAGCTCCTCCGAGTTCCCTGATAGCCGAGGGTGTTACTATCCAGCTCGACGTTTTCAAATCGAATTCTCCAAGTTGCTGCAGCTCCCGATATTGTTTTTCTGTTAAAAGTTCAACGCCCATATCAGCTGCCATATCAATAGCATTATTTTTTGGTTTGTGTTCTTTCCTTGCCTCCAACGCTTCACGGTCGTAACAAACACTTCGGCGTTCTTTGGGACTTTCGGCCGAGCAATCATAAAAAATGTATTCATCCGTCTTCTTATCATAACCAACAACATCCGGTTCACCGCCGGTTATTTCCATTTCATCGAGCGACCAAAGTTTTTCTGGTCTAGCTTCCAGCTTTACTTGTACTTTAGCCCATTCTATACCTTTATGGCGTTTCATGTTTTTCTCAAAACGGGTTTTCAACACTCTAAGTAGTTCTTCGTTTTGTGCCTGTGTCAACTCTTTGTTATTGCTTTTAATCTTGCTCATTGTTTTAATTGTTAGTGGTCAATTGTTAATTGTTAATGGTTAATGTTTGCTTTGGTTGACTTGATGATACTTGTTAGAAGTTTAATGATTTCCACCGCATCTTTGTTGATGCTTTGAAATTGTTCATCAGTTAAATAGCCTGTTGCTTTTGGCAATTCAAGCCAATAAATGGTTTCATTAATTTCTTTTTGAGCAATTGACATTTGGTGTTTGAAATCAGTTTTGCTTTCCGCGTGCTCGGCTTCACGAATTAACGCGCCCACAGCGGTTCCACTTCTCAACAACTGTTTAGAAAGTATAAACTTTTTTTTTGCTTCACACAAGAATTGATATAGTTTGACTATCCTGATTGCAAAGGCAAAACTTTTGTTTCTAATAGTGTTTTCACGCATTTCATTAAACATTTACAATTAACCATTGATAATTAACAGTATTCAATTACTAATCATTTAGTCCCTTTCCATTGAGAATTTTCTTTCTATATTTTTCCACTCTTGCTTCCCTGGTTTTAGATAGCTTGGGTTGAGAGAAATAAAAAATATATGCTCTTTGCCGACCCGGTGTCAATGCATCAAAAGCAGTTTTCAATGCAGGTGTCTTATTTAATTTCTTTTGAAACTCATCAGGAATTTTGAATTCCGAAGTCTTTTTTAATTTCACTTTCAAGCCGGCTCGTTCCACTTCAATAGCTTCATAAACATAAGCTTTCAAGATTTTTTCCATCTTCATTATTTCCCGAAGACTGGTGAACCGGATCTGCCGGGCTGACTGCACATTCTTCGTTTGCTGGATCATAATACCATCGGGATCATTTAGCAAAGTACCTTTGAAAAACAAAAGAGCACAGTATTCTTTAAATCCATGTATTAATACAATGTTTGCGTTCTCAAACGTATAACAGGGACAACCCCATTTCAGTTCTTCGGTCAGGCCGCAATCAAGAATGATAGCTCTTAATTTCTCATATTCTTTCTGCCACTTTGTGTCTTTACTAAAAAACCAATCAACCTTAGGATTCATATTTTTCTTTTATTGATTAACTATAATTAATTTTCTATCTGCTGGTCTGAAATACCAGGATACCACAGTCAGCATCAGTAATAATGTTGGTCCAAAAATTTCTTTAGCCTCATCGCCATTGATCAAATGAGAACTGATAGCACCCGACATGGCAATGAAAAAGCCTGCATAAGCCCATTCCTTTAGTAAAGG
>JAICGN010000065.1 GCA_025923075.1 Chitinophagaceae bacterium | reverse complement strand
CCAGTCTGGCTGCACAATCAACAGCATCCTGCAACCCCCCGAATTTATCAATCAAACCAATACCAATTGCTCTATTGCCACTCCATACCCTGCCCTGAGCAACACTGTCAACAAATTCTACTGTTTTCTTTCTGCCATCGGCAACTCTTTGTTTGAAACTGAGATATATTTCATCAATGGTCTGCTGAACAAATTTCTTTTCGTTCTCATTCATTGGTCTGTAAACAGCACCAAGATCAGCATAAGGCCCCGTCTTGACCCCATCAAAGGTTACTCCCAATTTGTTTTTGAAAAAACCTTGCATATTCGGGATAATACCAAACACTCCGATTGAACCCGTAATAGTTGTCGGGCTTGCAAAAATGCTGTCAGCGGCGCAGGAAATATAATAACCACCCGATGCAGCCACATCACCAAAACTCACAACAACAGGTTTTTCTTTTTTAGCCAATGAAAGCTCCCGCCAGATGGTTTCACTTGCCAGCGCACTGCCGCCGCCGCTGTTCACACGAAATACAATCGCCTTGATCGCCTTATCCAGTCTTGCCTTGCGAATGAGTTTTATATAATCTGCACTCCCGATCTGGCCCTGGTCACCACCGCCATCAATTATATTTCCCTGCGCATAAATAAGTGCAATTCTTTCACCGGAGAATTTTTTGTGGGCACCGGTCTTAAAATAACTGTTTATTGAAATGAAATTGATTTTATCATACTTCCCAAGGTTTAATCGTTGCTTTATCTCGTCTTTTATTTCATCATCATATTTCACAGCATCAATTAAGTTGTTCGTCACGGCATCCTGGGGGTTTCTAATAGCAGCTTCATTTGCAAGCCGGTGAAGCGTAGCGGTATCTGATTTTCTTGCAGCAGCTGCATTTATCAAAAAATAGGAATAAAGATCATCAAGCCATACCGAGGTTTGTAATTTGTTTTCAGGGCTCATCTTGTCTGAACGCAAAGGTTCTGTTGCACTTTTAAATTTACCTGCATAAAAGATCTGTGGTTCAATGTCGAGCTTTTCCAACGTTCCTTTCACAAATAATAATTCGGAGCTAAACCCTGTCCAGTCAAAAAATCCTTTTGGATTTACGTAGATCTTGTCTGCAACATTCGCTACATGATATGATTTTTGACTCATCATTTCGCTGTAAGCAACAATGAACTTGCCTGACTTTCTAAAGGCAATCAATGCATTTCTTATTTCATCAGATGTTGCAAAGCCATTTGGACTGATTCCGCTCATCAGGTAGATCCCTTTTATCTTATCATCGGTCCCTGCTTTATGGATCAGGCGAACAACATCGTAAACGCCGGGAATACTAAGCGCATCATTGCTGCTGAAGATGGCTAATGGGCTTTCAATTTGTTGCTCCTCGAAAGGTTGGCCAAGATTGACAACCAAAACGGAATTCTTTTCAACCACTGGCTTATCGCTTCTCGCAAGCCCGGCTATTAAGGCGAGAAAAATGAAAAAGCCAATGATGCAAAAAATCACCAATGCCAGGAATGATGCAAAGAACATTTTAAAAAAACCACCCATATTCTGAATATTTTAAGACGGTAAAAATAAAGATATTTGCGCCTTCCCCGAATTTGCAGTTATGAATACAGCTTATTTACTGATAGGTGGCAACTTAGGAAACCGAAAAGAAAATTTTTCGAGAGCAGTTTCATTGATAAATGAACAATGTGGTTCTTTAACAAAATCTTCATCAGTTTATGAGACGGAAGCTTGGGGAATAACCGATCAGCCGTCATTTCTCAACCAGGCATTGGAAATTGTTACGGAATTAAATGCCCGCCAGCTGATGAGAAAAATTTTAAAGATCGAAAAAATTATGGGGCGGGTTAGAAAAGAAAAGCTTGGGCCCCGGATCATTGACATCGATATTTTGCTTTTTGAAAATGAAATTCATGATCTGCGTTTTTTAAAAATCCCTCATCCCAAGTTACAAAACAGGCGGTTTGTTCTTGTACCGCTGGCTGAGATCAATTCCGGATTACAACATCCGGTATTGAGAAAAACGATAGCACAATTACTGGAGGAATGTCCTGACAACCTGGAAGTGAAAAAGATCGCGGATTAAAGGATTATTTCGGATTTCACGGATTTATCCACAATCTATTCTTTATTTAAATTATAAAATATCATTTCAATTATTTTGCAATCCTGCATTAGCACATCAGCACATTAGTCCCGATAAAAATCGGGACACATTCAACAAATGAATTATCATTTCATCACCATAGAAGGAAATATTGGCGCCGGCAAAACCACTTTATCACATCTGTTGTCAAGACACTATAATGCACGACTGGTGCTTGAAGAGTTTGCTGATAATCCTTTTCTTCCCAAGTTTTATGAAAATCCAAAGCTATATGCCTTTCCGCTTGAATTGTTTTTTATGGCGGAGCGATATAAGCAACTCAAGGACCTGATCCAGCAAAAAGACCTCTTCCAAAATATCACCATATCAGACTATCTTTTTACCAAATGCCTGTTATTTGCCAAAGTAAATTTGCCCGAAGATGAGTTTCGCCTTTATCAAAGATTGTTTGAGATCATTCATCAGCAATTAGTACAACCGGACCTGCTCATTTACCTGCATACACCGGTAAGCCGTTTACAACAGAATATTAAAAAAAGAAACCGCTCTTACGAACAGAACATTCCGGATGAATACCTGTTCAACATCCAGGAAACATATACCCATTATATAAAGCAACACAATATAAAAACGCTTTTCATCGATGCATCCAATGCCGATTTTCTCGGTAATGAAAAACATTTAAAGGTGGTCATTGATGCATTAGATAAAGATTATGAAAACGGACAGCACTATCTTACACTTCCATAGAACCACGATTAAGAGGATTTTTTTAGATTATTAGGGAAATTTCGAGGTTATTTATGATGAAGTTTTCAGACATAACTGAAAAGATAATTGGATGTGCCATGAAAGTCCATAGAGAACTGGGTTCGGGATTTCAGGAATATATCTACCAAAGAGCTTTAGAAATCGAGTTTAAGAAAGCCTTAATCAAGTTTATCCAGGAATATGAAATGCCAATTTATTATCAAGGTGAAAAAATTGGGATAAGAGTAGTTGACTTTTTTGTTAATGAAAAAATCATGGTCGAATTGAAAGCCGTAGTTAATCTTGACGATGTTCACCTTGCACAGGGACTGAATTATCTTGAAACTTCTGGTCTTGAGGTTGGATTGTTAATTAATTTCGGAGCAAAATCATTACAATTTAAAAGACTGCATAACAGAAAGCTTATCCAATAATTCCTCATAATCCATTCAAATCAAGATAATCGTGGTTCTAAATCGAGAATTTACTTGGTTCGTCATTGCCCGTTTTCTTTTTATCGCCGGTCTTCGCATGGCGCCTGTTTTACTTGGCTGGAAACTTTATGAAGTCACCGGCAGCAAACTTTCGCTTGGTATACTGGGCTTAAGTGAAGTGATACCCGCTGTATTGCTTGCATTACCCGCCGGCGTCACGGTTGATAAAAGCAATAAGCACAAGCTGATCAGCATCTGCATGGCCCTTTATTTTTTACTAATGATCGCATTGCTGGTCGTGACATCGGGATGGTTTACAACCGAAATAAGTTCACTCGGAAAAATATCTGTACGAAAAATCATTGAGTGGTTGATCTATACACTTGTATTTTGTACAGGAGTAATTAGAGCATTTAGCTCGCCTGCTATCAATGCATTTCTTGCACAACTGGTACCGCAGGAATCGTTGGTAAGAGCCATCTCTGTGAACAGCATGACATGGTTGATTGCGGCGGTTACGGGCCCCGCGCTGGCCGGTCTGCTGTTGGGTTACACCAATATCACGGTCGCTTTTTCCATTACATGCATCGCCATCCTGATTTCTGTTATCTTATTTCAATTAATAAAAGCAAAACCGATAAGCTGGCAGGCAGGCAAAACAAAAACATGGGACGGTGTGAAAGAAGGATTGAATTTTGTATTTCATCAAAAAGCATTGCTCAGTGCCATTAGTCTTGACATGTTTGCAGTCTTATTTGGCGGAGCGGTTGCCTTGCTGCCGGTATTTGCAAAAGACATTTTACATACGGGTCCGCAAGGCCTCGGTTGGTTAATGGCTGCCACTTATCTTGGAAATTTTGTTGCCATCGCATGGCTTACACGACGACCATTAAAAAACAAGCAGGGAACAACCTTGCTTTATATGGTTGCCGGCTTTGGCGTTTGCATTTTGATATTTGCGCTCTCAAAAAATTTCTGGCTCAGCTTCGCCGCATTATTCGTTAGCGGTTTGTTCGATGGCGTAAGCGTTATCATTCGCGGCACGATCGTGCAATTATTCGTGCCAGATGAAATGCGTGGCCGTGTCTCTTCCGTCAATTCCATTTTTGTCAATTCATCAAATGAACTCGGCCAGTTTGAAAGTGGAGTGGCCGCATCCATTATGGGCACAGTGCCATCTGTTGTTTTCGGAGGCTGTATGACGCTGCTTGTTACAATAGTGACATGGATAAAAGCGCCGACATTGAGGAAGTTTGAATATTAAGCCCCCTGTCCCCCTAAAGGGGGAACTTAGATAGTTACTGTCAATTTATTTTTCTTAATTTCATCAAAGACGAAAGTTTTAATTATGTAGCCAGCGATATTGCTACTGTCGGACTTTTGTGCAGCCTGCCCTGAGCTGGTCGAAGGGTCGCACACTTGTACTTTCTATTATCTATTCAGCGACCCAATTGTAAGCATTCAATTAATGCTGAATAGAGAATTAGAACTTGATGTGATAGAACAAAAAATTGATCATAGATGGGAAGTACCGCTCCCTCTCCAAATGGAGAGGGAGGTGGAGGGTGAGGTCAAAAAAAATAACAAACCAAAAACGAACAATCAATGAATCGCCGCTCATTCATCCAAAAATCAGCACTTACATTTGGCGCACTTACTATGGCGCAGCAAAAAATACTTTCCGCATTATTTACAAAGGGAAGCACTGCTGCTCCCCCACCCTGGATGTTTCATATGATGACAGATAAAGTTGGTGTGTTCACAGAACGTGGTGGTACGATTGCTTTTCTTCTCGATGATAAAGGACTGGTTGTAGTCGATTCACAATTTCCGGACACCGCTCCGCATCTTATCAGTGAGTTAAAAAAGAAAACTGATAAGCCAATAAAATATCTGATCAATACACATCATCATGGTGATCATACTGCCGGTAACATTGCCTTTAAGGGTTTGGTGAAACATGTAGTGGCGCATGAGAATTCTAAAAAGAATCAAAAAAGGGTTGCCAAAAACAACAAGAATCTTGACAAGCAATTACTCCCCGACAGGACTTATTCTGAAGACTGGCAGGCTTATGTTGGCGATGAAAGCATCGCCATGCATTATTTCGGCCCTGCACATACTGATGGCGACAGTTTTATTCATTTTGAAAACACAAACATTGTTCATACGGGCGACCTTATGTTTAATCGCCGCCATCCGTTTGTTGACCGTAGCGCTGGAGCAAACATTAAGAACTGGATAAAAGTTTTACATAAGGCCACAAAAAGATTTGACAGCAATACCACTTACATATTTGGTCATGCCGCGGAAGGTTATAATATTGTTGGTAAGGCAGATGACCTGAAAAAATTCAGTGATTACCTCGAAGCTGTTCTAAGATTCACAGAAGGCGAAATAAGAGCCGGTAAAACAAAAGAAGGGTTTTTAAAGACAACTTCTTTTCCCGGCCAGGGTGAATGGAAAGGCGACGGTATAGTGAGACCGCTCACTGCGGCTTGGGATGAGTTGATGGCGAAGTAGTTTGTTGTTGTTTGCTTTGATAATGAATTGAACTTGGAACAACGATTTGCACGATTTAAAAGTTGTGTGCCATTTGAAAATTACATGAACGAGACCATGAATGAAATAGCCCAGACCTTATCTCCGAAAGAAGTAATTGCTTACTATAATCAACAATTTGTCGTTCCTCTCCTACGGCACCATGGCTTTGAGTTTAAAGAAAAAGTATTGGAGTATCATCGACGTACCAAAGACTTCAAGCAAGTTATTTGGCATCGGTGTGACCGATACAATGAAACTGGCATTTACATTGGATTTGAGATGGGCTACTCTATTTTATGTCCAAACTTTAAAACATGGTACAAAAAAGAATATGGCAAAGAGCCGATTGGCGGTGACTCCATTATTGGCTATAAGCGACTTCCTTTTCAAGACAAATGGAACGATAAATACAACAAGTATATTGGTGTATTTGGATACGACTTGGTAGGTAAAGACATCAGCGACCAGTTTGCTGTTATCATGGAGAATCTGCAAAACGTCATATTGCCCCATCTTAACTATTTTAAGGACTTCGAAGCTGTAATTGATAACCCAAGCCTTACAATTGTAAGTGGTGAATTTGATTTGGCCGCACACCTTCGACAAATTGAGCATTGTTTGTTTTTAGGGGATGGTCAAAAAGCAAGGAAGTTAGCAGCTTCATTGGCAAAGGACACAACTATGCCAGCAAGCTATTACGGGCACAGAGATGCTGAATTAATAAGGATATTCAAATCTCAGTAATAACGCCACACAACACTGCATATTTATTATTTCAGCGCATACGTGACGCAGCCCCAACTTCGCCTATCAAAACCCGTAGTTTCAGCCCGTACCGGTCCTAGCCCATTCGAAAAATCATAAAAGAAAAAATGATTTGGGCAGACTCAAGTGCAACCCATCATCAATACTATTTTTGTACTGTAAATCTTTAATCAGCTTTATGATATTCAAATGTGAACAAACAGACTTCGAAGAGATTTGTGAGATCATCAATGATGCTGCCGTTGCCTATAAAGAAGTAATTCCAGCTGACAGGTGGCGTGAGCCGTATATGTCAGAAGAAGAATTGAAGGATCAAATTAAACAGGGTGTTCAGTTCTGGTGTTATAAAGAGAATGGAGAAATGAAGGGAGTAATGGGGATCCAGGATAAGGGTGATGTGACATTGATCCGTCACGCCTATGTAAGATCAATATATAGAAACAAAGGGATCGGAAGTAATTTATTAGCACACCTGGCTTCTATTTCCAAAAAGCCTGTTTTAATTGGCACCTGGGCTGCGGCAACATGGGCAATTAAGTTTTATGAAAAACATGGATTCCGCTTGCTATCAAAATTAGAAACGGAATCTTTGCTACGTAAATATTGGACAATACCAACCCGACAGGTTGAAACATCTGTTGTATTAGCAAGCCCAAACTGGCCTAATCCAGGTGCAGATCACCAAACCTGGTAAGCTTATCTTGAACCCCACCAAAAAGCTAAATGCAACCCACAAAAATAATCATCAGAGAGGCAGAAACTACAGACCTTTTTGCTTTGGGGGAGCTAATGAATGAATTGGGTTACGACACGACAATGGATGAAATGAAGACCAGATTTGAGAACATTCACAACCACAAGGATTATAAAACATTTATTGCTACTAACGACACGGAAATTTTAGGCATGGTTGGGTTGTCAAAGAATTACGCTTACGAACAAAATGGAATTTATGTTAGGGTTTTAGCATTGGTAACACGCAGCAAGTTTCGACAAAAGGGTATTGGAAAAAAACTAATGGATGTTGCCGAAGACTGGGCAAGAACAATCGGGGCTAGCACAATTTTACTTAATTGTGGGAATAGGGAAGAACGAGAAATAGCTCAACTATTTTATAAGAAAATTGGTTACCAGATTAAATCGTCAGGTTTCATTAAAAAACTGTAATCAAAATGAACAACTTATTTAATCAATCAGATACATATCAAATTTTAGAACGAATTGAAAAGTTGACACCCGATTCGCAAAGGCAATGGGGTAAAATGAACGTGGCTCAAATGCTGGCACACTGCAATAAATCATTAGAAACAGCCATGGGTCTGAATTTTATAAAACGACTTTTTATTGGAAGGATCATAAGCCCTTTTGTGAAACCAATGGTTCTTGGTGAAAAACCCTTTGGCAAAAATTCCCCAACTGACAAAAGCTATGTCTTTAAAGACAATCTAAAATTTGAGGAGGAAAAATCAACAACGATAGCATTAATCAAAAAGTTTTTTGAAGGAGGACCTTCTCAATGCACTACTCATCCGCACCCATTTTTTGGAAAATTTACACCCGAAGAATGGGCGGTTTTCCAATGGAAACACCTCGACCACCATTTAAGGCAATTCGGAGTTTAAAACGCACGACTGTGTCAACCCTATAAGTTTCCATAAATTCGTATTTGTAGACCTCAAACATGCTTCTTAGAAAAATCTTCGTTATTCTTATAGTTTGCCTTCAATCTTTGCAAGGTTCCGCCAAAGATTATCCGGCTTCATTATTTGGGATTTATTCAGATGGAGTCACGCTGAATACGCGGTCCATACAGTTTGCTATTGATTATATCCAGCAGCAAGGCGGTGGCCGGTTGGTGTTTGATGTTGGAAGATTTCTTACCGGCTCCATTCATCTTAAATCAAATGTCACCTTGCATTTGCTGGAAGGTGCCGTGTTGCTGGGTGCATTAAACCCGATGGATTATGACCGGAAAGGATTAACGGCATTAATATTATGTCATGATCAGCAGAATATCGCTATTACCGGAATAGGAGTCATTGATGGACAAGGCCGGGAAGTTGCAAGGAATGTTGTTGAACTTGTTCATAAAGGACTCATCAAAGATGCTTTCCGCAATGACCGCCCCGAAGTCCCGATCAGGCCCATGCTGATCTATTTTCGTTCCTGCAAAAATATTTTGATCAGCGGAGTTACCATGCGGAATGCCGCCGCCTGGGTGCAAACTTATGATCAATGTAAAAATCTTCGCATAGACAGTATCACTGTTGATAGCCGTGCTTTTTGGAATAATGATGGCATTGATATTGTCGACTGCGACAGTGTAGCCATCACCAATTGCTATATTGATGCGGATGATGATGCGATTTGCCTGAAGTCACATGATGCAAATGCTGTTTGTCAAAATGTACTCGTAAGGAATTGTACTATTCGTTCAAGCGCCAATGGCATTAAGTTCGGAACAGCATCACTCGGCGGATTCAGAAATGTGCGATTGATAAATATAAAAGTATTTGATACTTATCGGTCAGCAATCGCCCTGGAAGCAGTGGACGGAGGTTTCTTAGAAAATGTAGAAGCGGACAGTATCCAGGTCATAAATTCGGGTCATGCTATTTTTTTGCGCATCGGTGAACGGATCGCAGGGAAAAAAGGAAGGCTGGAAAACATAAGGATTAAAAATGTATCTGCCGAGATTGCCGCAACCAAGCCGGATGCTGGTTATGAATATGAAGGACCGATAGAAGACCTGCCTCGGAATATTTCACCACCGATCATCATCGCCGGGATGCCCGATGCCATTATTAAGAATGTTTCTTTTACTAATATTGAATTAAAACATCCAGGGGGTGGCAATCCATTATTTGCAAAAGTTTCGTTGAATGAATTAGACCGCGTTTCGGAAGAGAAGACTACCTACCCCGAATTTTCCAAGTTCAAAGAATTACCGGCATGGGGGATCTATATTCGTCATGCAAGCGGTATTAAGTTTACCAATCTAAAATTATCCTGCGCAAAAAAGGACTACCGGACCGCAATTGTACTTGATGATGTGCAACGTGCTGAGTTTATAACTACAACTATCAAAGAGGTTGATAAGAAAAAACCATTATATGAGAAAAACTCCTCGGGCGTCATTTTTAAATAGATTATCAGCAACAACAACCGGGACCGCATTCCTCCTTACCCGATTTTCCTGATTTAATTTCTTCACCTGTTGCTTCTCTTATTTCATCGATTACCACATCGAAGTGCAACGGATGGGTTAATTGCTCATCATGAACCGTAAATGATTTTTGTGTACCAACTGGTAATCCTTCCAAAACTGATTCAAGTAATGGCAATATATTGCCTCCACCGTGTAAATATTCTACGACTTTCCCATTCATCGTATCGACAATTATTTCCCCATTATTTCCTTTCATAATATAACGTAAGGAAACAATTGTATCTTTTTTTACCACCATAACGAATTATTTATGATTTATGAAAAGCTGAAGATTTTCCTGATAATACGATTGTATTGATATCGATGGTTCCATACACAACACCTACAGTAACTTTTCCTGTCTTTAGCGACACGGTACCAAAACCTGTTGCGGTCGAAAGAAAACTTGTGAAATCCCCAATTTTAGAATCCACATATAATTTCTTTTCCACTGCATCATAGCGTACACCTGTTAAAGCCTGCAGGTAGCCGTAACTTGAAAGTGCTCTTGCGTACCAATGCCCGCATTCATATTCATTAAATGGATTTCTTATTCTTCCATCGTACCGGTTACGTGATGCACGGACAATATCCAACCCTTGTTTTACATAACCCATCATCATTAGGTGCGACGCCACCTGGTGTTCGATACCTGTCCACACTTCGTCACTGTATACGAAAGGCAAAGAAAGCTTCCCTCCTTTTGGCCACGAACATAATAGTAATCCACCTTCATTACCCAGCGCAAAGGACGGCCGTTGAGGATTTGCATGTTCACTTAGATTTTCTTTGAGATTATATTTATGAATAGAAAGCAAATGACTTTTAATTTTTGCACTATCGACAGGATCGTTTAATCCGCACATCCTGGCAATCCACGCACCCAATATTCCATCCGACAGGCAACCACTGCCATATTGATATTTCGGGCCTTCTTTTTCCAATAACTCCTTTGCTTCAGCAGAATATTGACCTCCAAAAGACTTTTCTGTTGTAGGGTCGGTTGCATTTAATCCTTTGTATTGAATTTTTTGAATAAAGTATTCGCCATTATATAACTCAGCTTCAATAAATTTTTTACCAAGCGCAGCTAGCGTTTTGTACTTCGAAACATCTTTCTCCAAAAATTCTCCCATTGCTGCAATCGCATTTAATGCCCCAATGTAAAAACTCATATGCATGCCATCGGGTCCCCAGAATTCTATATCATAGGTATTGTGATGCGGCTCATCGATAATCCCTTTTTCGCGGGGATCCCATGTGTGAATGCAATAATCCATACTTGTTTTTACCATCGGGAATATTTTGCTCAGCCATTCTTTATCGCCGCTGATGCGCCATTCACGATAAACTTTCATTATCCCACCCAATTGTCCATCAGCTGCGGCATGAAACTCATGCGTAGCCGGCGCAATTGGTAATGTTGATCTGAAATTCTGATGACCTTTCCCATCCTGGCTTTCGCAAAACTCTGTATTGCGCAGGCTTCTTTCCAGTGCAGGAAACAAATGCGGAATGGCCTGTGCATAATTCCATACATGGGTGCAGGAACCATGACAACATCCTCCTGCATCGGCACAGCCTTCAAAACTCCATAGTCGCCCATCATACTGACGCATTACCGTTGGAGATTTTAAGATCGTAAGGTTAGCTGCTATTGCTTCTATTATTTCAGGAGGCAATGTGCTTTTATAAAACGCATTTTTAAATAATAAACTTTTTTTCCTGAGCTCATCATATTGCTCTGCCCAGTAAGTGATGAGTTCATTGATGTTTTTAAACCGGCTGCTATACCAGGGCTTAAAATACTTTTCATTAAAATTATTATCATATTTATCCAGGGAAATGTCTGAAGGTGAATTGCAGCAGCCGCTGGCCGGATCGCAATTTTCTTTTGGCTTCCCGATATTTCCATGAACCTGGTCTGTATCAGGTGTGTACCAGGCCATCATCACCCTGATCGTTCTTTCTTTTCCTGCCGCCAGTTTCATTGGTACATACAGTGATGCTCCGGGAGCCTTGGATTCAACAGGCACCACAGACTTTATTTCAGCATTCTTCACAGCATTCCATGCCATTGTAAGCGGATCCCACCAGCCACCACGAAACCAACAGTGATTGACTATTGCATCAGCATCAGTAAAAAAAGCAATGTCCGTACGCAACGGTTTTTCTTTTGTCCCTTCTTCAGTTAATACAAATCCATTCGTTGTTGATGAAATGCTGTTCTTTCCATTATTAACCTCCACAAAATTTTTACTGTTGAAAGAAAATACAGCGTCAATCGTTTCAGCGCTTGTATTGACAAAATGATATTCGAGGGCAGCAACCGGCAGACTTGAATTATCATCATCAGTTGGAATAAAAGGACTCCATCCTGTAATTTTTATTTTTAAAGGCAGGTCATTGTCTGAAATATCAAGATAGCCAAAAGGAAAGCGGGCCAAAAATGAAGCATTCCGAAAACGTGGCAGGCCCGTGGTTGAACCCGAGGCGCCATTGCCCGCGTCACGCCGGCCGAATTTTTTCCAGTCAGGCACAGGGCCCTCTAATATTTTAGCGCCATTTGTTTTTCCTTTTACAACAATAGCAGCAAATATGGGCGGTTCATTAAAAATATCCGGTCGGTTTTTTATAGAGACATGTGATAAGGCGCCTGTACCTTCCATACAGATCATACCTGCTCCGATGCCTCCCATTGGAAAAGCAACCCGGCTCAGGTATTCATTTTTGTATTCACTATTATATCCCCGCTTTGACTTAATATCGTTTGTTTCTTCAGCGCTGGTCTCTTTATTTGAATTCGACTCGCTGTGTAACACATTTGCGGGAATAATAGCAGCCGTTCCGGTTACACCAATTTGTTTGAGGAAAGATCGCCGACCTGTTTTATGCTGCATGCGGCAAGTTTTGATTTACCGAAGGTAATTATTTAAGAAACCTATAAATCAGATAATATAAATTTGCCCAATCGCTTTAACTGACCAAAAATTATGATTCATAAAAAAATCATTTGCTATTCTTTATTCTTTTTCCGTCTGTTACTTGCAGGCTGAAAGAATACTTCGGCCAGTTTAGCTACCGATTCCACACGATGGAGACAAAAGGTGATCAGTCATGGAAAAAGAAAAACAAGAGTTACTGGAATTCTCAAAACGTTGGGACGAAGCTATGGTTAGTAATAATGCTGACGAAATAGGCAAATTCATGTCTGATGATTGGAAAATTGTCGGCTCTGATGGAATTACTTCCAAATCATCTTTCTTACAATTTATCAGTTCAGGAATATTAACACACAACAGAATGGATTCGGATGAAACCAATATCGATGTTTATGGAAATACGGGTATACTTGTAAGTCGCGGTACCAGTGCCGGTACCTATAATGGAGATAATTTTAGCTTGTATGAATGGTCAACAAGTGTTTTTATAAAAACAGAAGGAAAATGGCGCTGCGTGATAACTATGCTTACCCCTGCGGATAAATCTAAATAAGTCGCTTATTTTTTTTCCATTAGCTTCTCAAGCACATAATAAGTGATCGGGCAAAAAGTGGAATTCTTTAATGTAAGCTCTTTTCTTTTTATGATCACATCTTCATCAGTATAAGGAAACCGGCGGCAGTCAGAAGGCCGGTCTTCGTAAATAGAACAAAAATTATCATCGCCAAGGAATGGACATGGCGTTGTGTTCACTACAAAATCTCCATCTTCATCTACTCTCAGGTATTTTTCAATAAAATCAGACTCACGCAAACCCAAAACTTTGCTGATCCTTTTTACATCAGGCGTTTTAAACCGTGGCGAATAATTTTTACAACAGTTGGCGCATTTAAGACAATCTATTTTAGAAAAAGCTTCGTCATGCAGGTCTGGCAAGGTTTTCAGCACTTTGTTCTTATCCGCCCGTTGAAGGAACTGCTTATATTTCTTATGATTATCAGCAGATTTCCTCTCCCAGTTTTTCAAGATATCCTCAGCCATAGCGCAAAGTAACAACCTGTTTTCCACAGTTGAACAATCAGTAGTTTGTTAGGCCTCGCAGCCTTAACTTTGCCCACTTATTATTTACAACTTACTACTTATAACTTTCTATGAATCTTTTTGAAAAACAGTCATGCGAATTCATTACCCGGCATATCGGACCCGATGAACACGAAACAAAGCAAATGCTGAAAACGATCGGTGAGCCTGATCTTGACACATTGGTTAATAAGACCGTTCCCCCCACCATTCGCATGCAGCACGAATTGAACCTGCCTGCAGCCATGAGTGAGCATCAATATCTTCAACATATAAAGGAAGTTTCACTTCAAAATAAAGTTTATAAAAACTATATCGGCCAGGGTTATTATGACACCATCACTCCCTCTGTTATTCTGAGAAATGTTTTTGAGAACCCGGGTTGGTACACACAGTATACTCCTTACCAGGCTGAAATATCCCAGGGTCGTTTGGAAAGTTTGCTGAACTTTCAAACAATGGTCAGCGACCTGACTGCCTTACCAATAGCCAATGCAAGCTTGCTGGACGAAGCAACTGCAGCAGCAGAAGCAATGACGATGTTTTTTAATACGTTGAACAAACACGATCATATTACTCACCCAAAGTTTTTTGTTGACAATGAAATTTTTCCACAAACAAAAGATGTTTTATATACAAGAGCAAAGCCGATCGGGATTGAAATTGTGACCGGTGATTATAAAAAAGCAACTATCGATTCTACATACTGCGGTGCCATTGTTCAATATCCAAACAACAAGGGCTCCATAGAGGATTACCGTGCTTTTATCAACAATGTGCATGCAAGCGGCGCATTTGTTGTCATGGCGACAGATCTGCTGGCATTAACCTTACTCACTCCTCCCGGTGAACTCGGGGCTGATTGTGCAATTGGGTCAGCACAGCGTTTTGGAGTTCCGCTTGGTTATGGCGGGCCACATGCCGCATTCTTTGCAGCCAAAGATGATTTCAAACGAAGCATGCCCGGGCGTATTATCGGCGTAAGCGTTGATGCAAATAATAACCGTGCATTACGTATGGCCTTACAAACAAGGGAACAACATATCAAAAGAGAAAAAGCCACTTCAAATATCTGCACAGCACAGGCTTTGCTGGCAAATATGGCTGCTATGTATGCCGTATTTCATGGACCTGATGGATTAAAAAATATTGCAAAGAGAATTGCAGTGTTGACACAAACTGTTGCTGAAGCAATTGAAGAATTTGGTATTGAACTCGTTTCAACTAATTTCTTTGATACAATAACAATTAAGACAGATAATCTTTCACGCATCAGAGAAAAAGCAGAAAGACAACAAATCAATCTCCGCTATATTGATAATGAACATATCAGCATTTCAATAGATGAGACAACACTAACTGAAGACCTTTATGATCTTATCAATTGTTTTGAGGATGATAAGAACCCTGTAACATTCGATATTCATTCTGATGATGACCCCGAGCATATCCCTTCGAAATTATCAAGAACAACATCTTTCTTAACACACCCTGTTTTCAATACGCATCGCAGTGAAAGCCAGATGATGCGTTATATAAAATCTTTAGAGAATAAGGATCTTTCATTGAACACCTCAATGATCACCTTGGGAAGCTGTACCATGAAACTGAATGCGGCTTCGGAAATGATCCCGCTGAGCTGGGTGCACTGGAGTAAAATGCATCCGTTTGCCCCGGCAAATCAAACCGAAGGTTACAAACAGATCGTTGATGATCTTTCAAAGTACCTCTGTGAGATCACAGCGCTTGATGCATGCAGCCTGCAACCAAACAGTGGTGCGCAGGGAGAATATGCTGGCTTATTAACGATCCGTGATTATCACGAAGCAAACGGTGAACATCATCGCAACGTAATGCTGATACCAATTTCAGCTCACGGCACCAATCCTGCAAGCGCAGTAATGGCCGGAATGAAAGTAGTTGTGGTAAAAGCATTGGAGAACGGATACATTGATGTAAATGATCTGAAAGCAAAGGCAGCTGAACATTCTTCAAATCTTTCCGGCATCATGATCACTTATCCGAGTACTTACGGTGTGTATGAAGAAACAATAAAAGAAATTACTGACATCGTTCATCAGCATGGCGGACAGGTTTATATGGATGGCGCCAATATGAATGCCCAGGTTGGATTAACTGCACCAGGATTAATTGGCGCTGATGTTTGTCATTTGAATTTGCATAAAACATTTGCCATACCACATGGGGGTGGTGGACCAGGTATGGGACCGATCTGTGTGAAGAAGCATCTTGCCAACTATTTGCCGGGCCATACGGCCCATCCCGACCTTCCCAAAGGGAAGGCCACCAACCCACAGCCCCTGCCTAATGAAAATTCGGGTGAACAAAAGAACATTTCAAAAAGCGAGGTTAGTGAGCGGGTCACTTCCCCTTTGGGGAAGCCGGAAGGGGCCGTTTCTGCAGCTCCTTATGGTTCGGCAAGTATCTTATTAATCTCGTACGGATATATCAGAATGCTTGGAAACGTCGGAGTAAAGAATGCAACTGAATATGCTATTCTTAATGCAAACTATATGCGGGCAAGATTGCAGGGACAGTTTGAAATTCTATACACTAATCATAATGGTCAATGTGCCCATGAATTTATTGTTGACCTAAGACCATTTAAAAAATCGGCCGAGATAGAAGCTGAAGATGTTGCAAAGCGTTTAATGGATTATGGCTTCCATGCACCCACAATGAGTTTTCCTGTCCCGGGAACTATTATGATCGAACCAACAGAAAGTGAAGATAAAGCTGAGCTTGATCGCTTTTGCGATGCATTGCTTAGCATTCGCCAGGAAATAAGGGATATTGAAGAAGGAAAAATGGATAAGAAGAACAATGCATTGAAAAATGCGCCTCATACACAGTTAGCTGTCGTAAACAGTGAATGGAATAGACCTTATACGAGAGAGCAAGCTGCATTCCCCATGTATTATATTACACAAAATAAATTCTGGCCTTCTGTAGCAAGAGTAAATAATACTTATGGTGATCGTAATTTAATTTGTACATGCGAACCGATAGAAAGTTATATGGAAGCAGAAGCTTGATTGTCATCCTGAGCAAAGCGAAGGATGGAAGCAGCGGCCGGATCAGATGATCGAGAATAACCGATGAATGATATTTAAGTCCTGCGTAAGCGGGACTTTTTTATTATCTTCAAACACGTTTCATAATCAACATTTAACTCCTCGCGTAATGAGCCGTGTTAAGAACCTGATTAATGATGTGGCATCGGCACGTAGCAACTATCTCCTGCAACTTGAAACAATAACGGACCAGCAAGCACAGTGGAAACCGGATCCGGAAAGTTGGAACATGGTGGATATTACTGAGCACCTATTCTGGGCTGAACAAGGGGGTATATGGGGTATGTGGAGAACACTCCATGCCATTCGCGAAGGCAAAATGGAATGTAATTACGATTCGAGCCATAAAGACATGCCGATTGAAAAAATTATTGAACTCACCTGGCAGCCAAAAGAGAGAGTACCGGCAGTTGCTGCACCTCGAATGGGAGGTACAATTTTTTTTTGGCGTGAATCATTGAAAAGCCTGCAAAATATTTTGGAGGCTTTTGGTAACGATATAAAGGATGATGAATTGCGCATATTAGCGCACCCTCATCCCATTTCAGGTGCTATGGATTTTCATCAACGGCTTGAATTCCTACGATTTCATATTGACAGGCATAGGGATCAGGTGCTTGGACTTGTTGCTGAAATGAAATAGTTTTTATAAATAGTATATTCACAGGTGTCTAAACCACGAGCTTGTAGACAGGCACAAGTGTTTTTTAAAAAGCTTTGAACTGAATTCTATTATTTCTAATTGAATTAAATGACTCAAACCCGTCAGCTAGCAGCCATCATGTTTACCGATATCGTCGGGTATACTGCTTTAATGGGGGCTGATGAAGAGAAAGCTTTTCAGCTCCTTAAAAAAAACCGGCAGATTCAGCAACCCCTCATTAAACAATATAATGGCGCCTGGATAAAAGAAATTGGCGATGGAGTGCTTGCAAGTTTTCATACAGTGACAGATGCAGTGATGTGTGCAGGAGCTATTCACCAGGCATGTAAAGCAGTCGAAGGGCTTCAGCTCCGAATTGGTATTCATTTGGGTGAAGTAGTTTTTGAGAATAATGATGTGTTTGGCGATGGGGTGAACATTGCTTCGAGGCTGCAAGCACTTGCACCCATCGGGGGAACCTATGTTTCAGAATCTGTGCATAAAAATGTAAGTAATAAAAAAGAAATTATTACTGAATTTATCCGGGAAGAAAATCTAAAAAATGTAAGTGAGTCTGTAAAAATCTATGAAATAAAGTTAATTGGAACCGCAAGTTTTGAGTCGGACACACTACAAAATCTAAAAAAAGAAAATAACAGACAGCCAGCTTCCAAACAGAAAACAATTTTTGCAATCGGGGCCCTGGTAATTTTAGCAGCAGTTTTATCCTGGTATTTTTTAATTTATCAAAAACAAAAAAATACACCAGTAAACAGCAGTGAACTGGGAAAATCCATCGCCGTTCTTCCTTTCGTAAATATGAGCGGCGACAAGGAACAGGAATATTTCAGCGATGGATTGAGCGAAGAATTATTAAACCTGCTTTCTAAAATTCCTGATTTAAAAGTTATCTCGCGTACTTCCGCCTTTTCTTTCAAAGGGAAGAATGAAGATGTTAGAAAGATTGGCGCGACCCTTGGAGTAGCAAATATTCTGGAAGGCAGTGTTCGTAAATCCGGTAATACAGTCCGCATCACCGCCCAGCTAATTGAGTTACGCAATGGCACTCATCTCTGGTCTGAGACATATGACCGCAGTATTGATGATATTTTTAAAGTTCAGGATGAAATTTCAAAAGCGGTAGTAGAACAATTGAAAATAAAATTATTGAATGCTAACAATGCTACGGTTACTGAAAATTCTGCAGCATATAGTTTATACCTGAAAGGAAAATTTGAATGGGCTAAGCGAACACGGGAAGGATTCCTGAAAAGCATTGACTATTTTAATGAGGCCATACAGGAAGATCCGCAATACAGTTTGGCTTATGCAGGTATGGCAGACAGTTATACGTTGTTATGTGGCTATCATATCCTGTCTCCCGAAGCAAGTATTTCAAAAGCAAAGGCAGCGGCAGAAAAAGCAATGCAGTTAAATTCCACTCTTGCTGAAGCTTTTGAGGCAACTGGTCATATAGAATTTCTTGTGGATCCGAATTGGCAAAAAGCAGAAGACAATTATCAAAACGCAATTCAACTGAATCCAAGTTTTGCAACAGCAAGGCAACGATATGCATTGATCATGGCCACACGGGGCAGGTACACGGAAGCAATGCAAGAAATAAAGAAAGCGCAGGAACTTGACCCGCTTTCCAAAATTATCAACACAGATGCTGGTTTAATTGAACTGCTGATGAGCAAAACCGAAAACGCAATCAGTAAATGCAAAGAAGTCCTGGATATTGACTCCGCTTTTTCAGTTGCACTTTTTGTACAGGGCCTCGCTTTTGAACAAAGCGGCAAAACAGATGCTGCTATTTCTAATTTTCAGCGTGCCGTTAAAGCATCTAATGATAATCCTATTGCTATTTCAGCGCTTGGTCACGCCCTTGCAAAAAGCGGAAAAAAAGAAGAAGCATTAAAAATATTAAAGGACCTTGAAACTTCATCCGGGCAAAAATATGTTTCATCTTATTGTAAAGCTGTCATTCATGCAGGCCTTGGCAACAGTAATGAAGTTTTCAAATTATTGAACCAGGCAGTGGATGAAAAATCAGTCTGGATGATTCACCTGCATATGAGTGCTGATCCCCGGTTTAAAGAATTTAGAACTGATAAACGCTTCGCGGAACTCTCAAAAAGAATTTAATTGGTGAAAGAATACGATTTCTGAACAGATCGGGTTCGTTTAAAGTTGTTTAACTTCCATACTAATTTTTCAGGTATGTCCTCCACCCGTCAACTTGCTGCAATTTTATTCACAGACATTGTGGGCTATTCTGCTACTATGCAAGAGGACGAACAAAGAGCCATCAACCTGGTAAAACATCACAGGCTGGTATTGGAGAAGACGGTAGCTGATCATGAAGGTGACGTAATTGAATATTACGGCGATGGCAGCCTTTGCATTTTTACAAGCATAACAGAAGCATTACAATGTGCACTTAGTATTCAGCAACAGTTTCAGACAGAACCCAAGGTTCCGTTGCGCATCGGTCTTCATATCGGCGAAGTGATATATGAAGATGGTAAAATAATGGGTGATGGAGTAAACATTGCTTCCCGCATTCAATCTCTTGGCCTTGCAGGAAGCATTCTTTTTTCAAAAGAAACGTTTGATAAAATCAGGAACCACCCTGAACTCAAATCCGTTTATCTCGGAAGGTTTTTACTGAAAAATATTGCAGAACCTATGGAAGTGTTTGCTTTGGCGAATGATGGACTAACTATACCCGAAAAGAAAGAAATTGAAGGGAGAATAAAAGACCTGACGAACAAAAATTTAACCGGTCCGCAAAAATGGATCATTGCTTCAGCTCTTGCACTTGTATTGATACTAGTGGCAGCATTTCTGCTTGGAGCTTTTAGAAAACAAAATAAGTTTACAAGCACTGAAAAATCCATTGCGGTACTTCCATTTGAGAATATCAGTAATGATTCCCTCCAGCAATATTTCAGCGACGGTATAACGGAAGATATCATTACCCAGCTTTCCAAAATCGCTGATCTGAAAGTGATCTCACGTACATCGGTGATGCAATACAAAGACAACAGAAAAAATATTAAGGAAATTGCTGACGAATTGGGCGTCGCCAGCATTCTCGAAGGCAGCGTGAGAAAAGAGGGAAATAAATTAAGAATCACCGCCCAGCTAATTGATGCGCAGACTGACCAACATCTTTGGTCCGAGACTTTTGATCGGGATGCATCTGAGGTATTTGCTATACAGAGCGAGGTGGCGCAACATATAGCGAATGCCCTGAATGTAAAACTCACTACCGAAGAAGGAAAACGAATTATTGAAAAAGCCACCGACAATGTAGAAGCTTATGAAGACTATCTGAGGGCAAAACAATTACCCTGGGCGCAACGAATTGAGCCATTATTAAACGCAATAAAAAAAGATTCTACGTTTTCCCTGGCCTGGGCTGAACTGGCAAGTGCCTATTCCAAAATACCATGGCGAAACCAAAGTGAAAAACCTTACTATGTTCGGAAATCGCTGGATGCTGCGATGACGGCAGTTGCGCTTGGCCCGGAGCGATCCGAAACACATATGATACTTGGCGATGTCCTTAAGATAAGCACTCTTTCACCCTCCCTTGCAATTAAGGAATTAAACAAATCCATCGAACTAAATCCAAACAATGCGGAGGGCTACGTTTACCTGGCCTTCGCGCAAATGGAGCTGGGCAAGTTTGCTGAAGCAGAAAAAAATCTGATCAAGGCAAAGCAGCTCGATCCCTTATCGGGCATCATGCATAGTGGGTGGTTAACTTATTATCGTTATTCAAGAAACCCTGACAAGTATATCTCATATCAAAATGAAATGCGTCGGACTAACATTGCTGATTCCATACCAGGTACAAAACTTATGTACCATTTCTTAAAAGATGAATATGACAGTATTTTATATTACAACATACCGGTTTATTTTTCCATTTTAAAATGTATAGCATATACGCGTACCGGCCAAACGGATCAAGCAAAAAAGATTGCAGACTCTCTTGAAAACTCGTCGCCGTATGACCACGCATTTCAAACCGGCGTGATCTATGCCTGGACAGGCGCAAAACAAAAAGCAATTGAAAAACTCAACCTGGCCTATCGTCTTTATGATTTCGGTTTGATCAGTATTAAAGTAGATAAACTTTTTGACCCGTTGAGAAATGAGGAAGGTTTTAAAGAATTGCTCAGGAAAATGGGAATGGAATAATTCGTTGTCAAATTTGACCAGCCTCAGTTCGTATAAGATTTGTATAAAGTTTTTTAACTTTCATGGTAATTCCTTCTAATGTCCTCATCCCGCCAACTTGCCGCTATTATGTTTACCGACATAGTCGGTTACACTGCATTGATGGGACACGATGAAGAAAAAGCATTTGAATTATTAAGAAAAAACCGGAACATCCAGAAACCTTTGATCAAACACTATAAGGGCACATGGATAAAAGAACTTGGTGATGGAGTACTAGCAAGTTTCCATACTTTAACGGATGCAGTGTTTTGTGCTGCAGCCATTCACCATGCGAGCAGCAAAGTACATGGACTTCAACTAAGGATCGGGATACATCTTGGTGAAGTAATATTTGAAAACAACGATGTATTTGGTGATGGGGTAAATATTGCATCAAGATTACAAGCAATGGCTTCACCGGGGAGAACCTGGGTTTCAGAGGCCGTGTATAAGAATCTTCTCAACAAAAAAGAGATCACTGCAGAATTTGTAAAAGAAGAGACCTTGAAGAATGTGAGCGAGCCTGTAAAAGTTTACGAAATAACTGTAAAAGAAATTCCGGAGGATCTTCCCGATAATCTTAAAATATTTCAAAAGCAAGGTAAGACAACCAAGACCGTAGAAAGTAAAACAATTCTAACCGTGGGAATTGTTTTATCAACCGGCTTGATAATATCTTACTTCTTATTTTTTAATAAATCACCAAGCCCGGCCATGGCAGGCAGAGTCGCTTATGAAAAGTCGATTGCCGTTATCCCGTTTAAAAATTTAAGTGACGAAAAATCAAACCAGTACTTCGCCGACGGAATGATGGACGAAATACTAAACAAACTTTCCAAAATAAAAGATTTGAAAGTCATAGCCCGAACCTCGGTAGAACAATACCGCGATACAAAAAAACCGATAAGGGAAATTGCAAAAGAGCTTGGAGTTAATTACGTTCTTGAAGGCAGCGCACAAAAATATGGTGATCAGATCAAAGTCATTGCACAATTGATATTTGCAGAAACGGAGGATCATTTATGGGCAAATGATTATATGAAGAACTTTAAAGAAGTTTTTGCAGTACAAACCGAAATTGCCAACAAAATTGTAGATGAATTACAGGCGAAGCTGAGCCCATTGGAAAATGAATTGGTTAATAAAGCAGCGACTGCAAATTCGGAAGCTTATGATTTTTATTTAAGAGGTCGCGAATTTATTACAAGTTATGAATCGAATTCAAATGAAAGAGAGCTCGCTTATGCAAGAGACATGTTTGTGAAAGCACTTCAGATTGAAGGAAATTTTGCACAAGCATGGGTAGGACTAGGATTGGAATACGAGCAACGCAATCAGAATTCCCCGGAGTTTTTTGAAGAACGATTTTTGGATAGTGTATTATTTTTCTGCAATAAGGCTATTTCAATTGATGCAAATCTTGCAGATGCCTATGAAATCCGGGGACGTTACTACATCGCCAGAAAAAATAATGATAAAGCCATTGAAGATGCGCAAAAAGCTATTTCAATCAACCCCAATCACGCGCTGGCATATTGGACGTTGGGACAGTCGTATTTTAATAAGCATGACTATCTTAAATCATTATTCAATTTTAAGAAAACGAGGGACCTGATTACAAGTGGCTCCCGCTTACCAATCCTGCTTAATCTCATTGCGGGGGTTCACGTCACTATTGGAAATTTTGAAGAAGCAGAAGCATTACACAATAAAGCCATACAATTGAATCCAGGGTATGCCAATGGCTATGTTTCATTTGCATGGTGCCAGTATGTGCAGGGCAGATTCGATAAAGCCCTTGGCTATTTTCAAAAAAGTGTTGAAATAAATCCAGAAGCGAATGAATTTATGGGCCATCTCGCAAATACCTACGCGTATCTGAATGACTTTACCAATGCATATAAATTTTTTCAAAAGGCAGAGGAGCTGAGAAAAAAGACAGGTGACATAAGAATAAATACGGTACATCGTGAAGGTTACATATTGTGGAATATCGACAAAAAGGAAGAGGCTGTGAACTATTTCAATGACCAGCTCAAAAGAATTGAAGACGGCAAAAAACTGGGCAGACAAATGTCATCTGCTTACGATCAGGCAGCCATTTATGCGTTTTTAGGGCAAGAGAAAAAAGCGATTTATTATCTGAAGGAATGTGAAAAAGAGAATTTCGGTTTCGCCCTCGAGTATTTCATTATGCATGATCCGTTATTTGAAAAACTTAGAAGCAATAAAGAATTCAAAGAAATTATCGATAGGGCCCAGGCAAGAAAAATGGAAATAAGAAGACAGGTAAAGGAACTGGAAGCAAAAGGAGAGTTGTAATTTGAAGCTTGACCTGCTTAAAAATATGCCTTCATCCCGCCGACTCGCCGCAATTATGTTTACCGACATTGTCGGGTACACTGCATTAATGGGGAAGGATGAACAAAAAGCATTTGAACTACTTGAAAAAAACAGGCAAATTCAAAAACCGATCATTGAACAATACAATGGAAAATGGATCAAGGAACTTGGCGATGGCGTGATGGCAAGTTTCAATACTGTTTCAGAAGCTGTGAATGCGGCCATAAAAATTCAACAAACATGTAATGCAGCAAAAGAATTTCGCTTGCGTATCGGCATCCATCTGGGTGAAGTGGTTTTTGAAAATGATGATGTATTTGGTGATGGCGTGAATATTGCATCACGAATACAGGCCAATGCAAATCCCGGAAGCATCTATATTTCAGAAGCTGTTCATAACAGTATTTCCAACAAAAAGGATTTTCAAACAAGATTTGTAAAAGAAGAAAAACTAAAGAATGTTAAAGAGCCGGTAAAAATCTACCAGGTGATCGCTGAAGGGATTGTCACCGCTCAAACAGCGCCAATCACGGAAAAGATAAAAAAGAATCGAATTGTCGCGATCATTGCCCTGGTTGCAATAGTTTTTTTGGGGGCAATCTATTTTTTTGCAACCAGTAAAAAGACCAGTGAATCTAATGAAAAATCAATTGCCATTCTGCCCTTTGATGATATGAGTCCTCAGAAAGATCACGAATACCTCAGCGATGGGTTGGCAGAAGAAATAATAAATTCAATAACCATTATCAAGGATCTGAAAGTGATCGGTCGTACATCTTCCTTTCAATATAAAGGAAAAGGGTTTGATGCCAAAAGCATTGGCAAAAAATTGAAAGTAAACAATGTCCTTTCAGGAAGCATACAAATAGCCGGCAATGTTCTTCGCATTACCACAACACTGATACGAGTAGAGGATAATAAGGTAATATGGTCCCAAAAGTTTGATAAAGAGCCGAAAGATATTTTTGCGATCCAGGACAACATCGCAGAAAATATTGTTGAAAAACTCAAGGTCACCTTGTCGGAATCAGAAAAACCAAGATTAGTCAAAAAGGAAACTGACCCTGAAGTTTATTCTGAATATCTAAAAGGGTTTCTATTATATAAAAGAGAGGAGTTTGAGAAAAGCATTGACTACTTTTTGCGTGCAATCAGTGGGGATTCGTTATTTGCGCCTGCTCATGCCTATCTTGCTCTCGCCAAAATATGGACCATATCCAGAGCCGGGGCTTTTGCTGATTATACTGCCATCAGGGAAGCAAAAGAATATGCATACAATGCTATTCGGCTGGATCCTGATCTTGCGGAAGCTTATTCTGCTTTGGCATTGTCAGCATGGATAATAGAGCTTGATTTCGTAACAGCCAGGATAAACTTTGAAAAATCTATCGAGCTGAATCCATCGGCTTCGCTGATTAAAAACAGGTATGCATATTTTCTTCTTTGGATGGGAGAGTTTGATAAGGCTGAAAAATTGGGTCTTGATGCGATCAGCTCCGACCCTGCTGATTATAATGGTTATTTCATCGTTTCCAGTGCCAATAATTATAAAAAGAACTTTAAGAAAGCAGAAGATTATATTAACGAAGGACAAAGGTTATTCCCGGAACATCCTGGCTTTGACAACCTCAATCTTCAAAACAAGTTCTCATCTGGTAACTATGATGAAATAATCCGGACAGTAGCTGATCGGTTACAAAAAAATCCGGATAATATT